>CBDTVF010000196.1:0-6155 GCA_965363775.1 uncultured Gammaproteobacteria bacterium | reverse complement strand
CGGTGATGCGGTGGCGATCGTTGCTGCTGATACCGAGGTCATTGCGGCCCGGGCTCTGGAACTCATCAAGGTTGATTACGAAGAACTGATAGCTGTTACCGACGCGATGGAGGCGGTCAGGGCAGACTCGCCGGTTTTGCACGAGGGTCGGCCTGACGGCAATTTGTTAAAACACATCAAGGTGAACAAGGGCGATATCTCAAGCGGTTTTTCAGAGGCCGATGTGATCGTAGACCGGACTTACCGTACACCGACTACCGAGCATATGTTCCTCGAACCGGAATGCTCCATCGGTATACCTGCCGGTTACAATCCCGCCGATTTTGGTGGCCCCGTTGATGCCGAAGCTGCACGTGGTGAAACCGCGATCCACGACAAGACTTCGATCTATGTGGGCAGCCAGATTCCATATCTTGATCGTGACCAGGCAGCAGCGGCCCTTGGTGTAAAACCCGGGCAGGTGCGTGTTGTCGCGACTCTGATGGGTGGCGGTTTTGGTGGCAAGGAAGACGTGGCAGGGCAGATACATGTCGCTTTGCTAAGCGAGGTCACACAGCATCCGGTCAAGATGCTCTATTCCCGTCAGGAGAGCCTGCTTTTCCATCCCAAGCGGCACGCAACCATTATCCGTATTCGCACCGGTGCCACCCGGAAAGGAAAACTCACCGCTGTTGAGGCGACTTTGTATGGCGACGGCGGTGCCTATGCCAGTCTTAGTGAAAAGGTTCTTACCCGCGCAACCACCCATGCATCCGGCCCTTACAAGGTGCCACATGTGAAGGTGGATTGCTTTGCCGCTTATACCAATAACGCACCCTGCGGTGCTTTCCGCGGTTTTGGTGTCTCGCAAAGCTGTTTTGCGGTGGAAAGCAATATGGATATCCTCGCCGAGGAACTGGGGCTGGATGCCGTCGAATTCCGCCGTATGAATACGCTGGAAGTCGGTTCGGTGACTGCCACCGGACAGAAGATGCGTGAAAGTGTCGGGCTGAATGAATGTATTGAGCGCGTCAACACAGACATGCGTGCCGGTGATTTTCTCTGGTCCTGGCGCGAAGGTCACCTGCAATACGCCTGGGGTCTGGCGATCGGTTACAAGAATACCGGCCTCGGAGGCGGTGCACCGGATAAGTCCATTGCCCAGGTTGAGGTATGGCTCCAACCTGATAATGGGGCTGATAATTCTGTGCGTGCCGAGGTGCGAACCTCGTCGGCAGAACTGGGGCAGGGACTGCCGGCGGTGCTGGCAGCGTGTACCGCAGAGGAACTGGGTATCCCCATTGCTTGCGTAAACGTCCTGCTCGGTGATACCGATTATTGTCCTGACGGCGGGCCAACCACCGCCAGTCGGCAGACCTTTGTAAGCGGCAATGCCGCGCGGCATGCGGCACGCACCGTGGTACAGCGGCTTGCACCAGTCGCGGCTGATATTTTGCAATGTGAGATCACCGATCTTGTTTTCGCCGATACGCAGGTCAGTGCTGGAGAAAAATCCGTGAGCCTCGGTGAGGTGATCAAACGAGCCACAGACTCCGGTATATCCCTCGATGCCGAGTACGAGTACTGGGCTCCGAAAACCCAGCCCCTGGGCACCGGCGGTGACATGCATTTCGCGTTTGGATTCTGTGCCCAGGCAGTGCTATGTGAAATCAACTCGCGTAGCGGTGAAGTCCATGTGCGCAAGGTGATCGCAGCCCATGATGTCGGTCGTGCGATCAACCCGCTGACACTGGAAGGCCAGATCGAAGGCGGTATCGTCATGTGTATCGGTTACGCATTGAGCGAGCATTTTATCCAGGAACAGGGTATGCCCTGGACCAGTGTGATGGCGCGTTACAAGATGCCCGGTATTAAACACACGCCAAAGATCATCTCGCATATCGTGGAACACCAGACCTCCACCGGGCCATATGGTGCCAAGGGTGTCGGAGAGTTGCCGAGTATTCCCACCAGTGCCGCCATCACCAATGCCATTTACCGTGCTACCGGTGTGCGTGTTCGCAGCTTGCCCGTCGATCAGGACGAGTTGCTGCGGGCCATGCGTTCCGGTGCAAAAGAAGTCGAACTGGGTTGGGGCAATCTCGAGCCCATTCCTGCGGTCACCCTGGGAGGTGAAAAATGAATCTGATACCAGATATTCGCGAAGATGTTTTAAGAAAAAGTATCGCCCGTGCCCGTGAGCTCAACATCATCCTGCCAACCTTCGCCCAGATGAAAGACCCTGGTCTGATACCGGACGCGATTAAAACCCGGCTCAAGCAAGTTGGTCTGTGGGATCTGGATCCGGCTAACCTGTTCCGTATCAGTTGGAAAAATGAACCGGTGGCACATGGTGGTGGATATGGTGAAGGCAACTGGATTGAGTTCCCTTCTTCGCTCACCGGTGTGGATGCGACCATCATCGGTATCGTCGGCAAGTGGTTTCCCACTGGTGCACACAAGGTCGGTGCGGCCTACGGTTGCCTGGTGCCACGCCTGGTCACCGGGGCCTTTGATCCCGATACCCAGAAAGCAGTCTGGCCTTCCACCGGCAACTATTGCCGTGGTGGTGCCTATGACTGTGCCCTGCTGGCGTGTCCCGCGGTCGCCATCCTGCCCGAGGGAATGAGCCGCGAACGTTTCGAGTGGCTGGAGGAAATTGGAACTGATGAAATTATCGCCACACCCGGAACCGAATCCAACGTCAAGGAAATCTATGATAAGTGCTGGGAGTTGCGTCGCGAACGTGGTGATGGCATCAAGATATTTAACCAGTTTGAGGAATTCGGCAATGCCATTTGGCATTACCAGACAACCGGCTCGGTGATCGAAGAGATCTTTGAAAATCATTACAGCCAGAAAGCCAACGGCCAGGCACGACGGCTATCTGCCTATGTCAGTGCCACGGGTTCTGCCGGTACACTGGCTGCCGGCGATTTTCTGCGCACGCAGCACCCCGGCATCAGGGTGGTGGCTACCGAAGCACTCCAATGTCCCACGTTGTTACGCTTCGGATTTGGTGAGCACCGGATTGAGGGCATCGGCGACAAGCATATCCCGTGGATACACAATGTACGCAATACCGACATGGTGGCGGCGGTGGATGATGAGCAGACCATGCAGTTGATGCGTTTGTTCAATGAGGAAGAAGGTCATGCCTGTCTGCGCCGCGAGGGTGTGGATGAGAAAACTATCCAGTCACTGGGCCAGATAGGTATCTCCAGTCTGTGCAATCTTGTCGCCAGCATCAAGACCGCCCGTTACTACGACATGGATGGGCGTGATGTGATCTTTACACCATTGACCGATTCGATGGAGCTGTATTCATCGCGTGTCGAGGAAATGCTCGAGATACATGGACCCTATAGCAGTCGACAGGCGGATCAGCATTATGGACGTTACCTGCTCGGCATCGGTACCGACAACCTGCGGGAACTGTCGTACGCCGACCGTAAATCACTACACAACTTCAAGTATTTCACCTGGGTGGAACAGCAGGGCCGTTCTTCAGAAGAACTGCATCAATTGTGGGACGAGGACTTCTGGCACGAGGTCTTCTCACAGGATGTGGTGGATGAATGGGATCAGCTCATCAACGCCTTTAATCAAAATTAGCAGGAACAGGGATATGCCAATCAATAGCCAGGACTATATCGATGCGAAGAAAAACGAGGCCGCCTTGGCGAACTTTATGCAGGATATTATCCGCATACCGTCATTGAGCTCTGAGGAAGGTGCCGTTGTCGAACGGGCGCGCCTGGAAATGGAGCGCGTCGGTTTTGATGAGGTCAGGGTTGACCCGATGGGCAACCTGATCGGCCGGATAGGCTCCGGTCCTTTCGTAATCGCAATGGATGGTCATATCGATACTGTGGATACAGGAGATCTGTCTCTATGGGATCGAGACCCACATTCCGGTGATATCGAGGATGGAATTCTCTATGGCCGCGGGGCCAGTGATCAAAAAGGCGGGGTCGCCTCAGCGGTTTATGCGGGTGCCTTGCTGAAAAAAGCCGGGATGCCGGACAATATCACGCTCTACGTGACAGCGACTGTGCAGGAAGAGGATTGTGACGGTCTGTGCTGGCAGTACATTGTCAATGAAGTCGGCTTACGTCCGGACCTGGTGGTGATCACCGAGCCGACCAGTCTGCGTATTTATCGTGGGCAACGTGGACGCATGGAAATGGAGGTTCATACCTCGGGTGTTTCCTGTCACGGTTCAGCACCGGAGCGCGGTGAAAACGCGGTCTACAAGATGGCAGGTATCATTGCCGATATCGAGAAGCTTAATGAACGTCTGGAGCCTTGTGAACCACTCGGTAAAGGTACGGTGACGATCTCTGAAATCCGCTCGTCATCACCCAGCCTGTGTGCAGTTGCTGACGGATGCACCATTCACCTCGACCGTCGTCTCACCGTGGGTGAAACCGAGGAAACCTCGGTGAATGAAATCCTCGCACTACCATCGGTTAAGGCCACTCAGGCGAGCGTGACGGTACTGGACTACGCGGTACCCAGTCACACCGGTCTGACCTATCCGACCCGCAAATATTACCCAACCTGGGCTATCGATGAAGATGATCCTGCCATGATGAGCGCGAAGACCGCCTACCGTAAAGCATTTGGATCTGAGCCCGAGACAGGCGTCTGGACTTTCAGCACCAATGGCGTCGCAACAGCCGGTATGTACCACATTCCATCCTTTGGTTTTGGGCCCGGTCATGAACATTTTGCCCACGCACCCAATGAGCAGGTGGAAGTTGAACACCTGGTCCGTTGCACAGCGTTTTATACCGCCCTGGTCAGGACCATTGCCAAACAACAAGGAGAATAAAATGACACAGCAAGCATTGCCGCTATCGGACCGTATGAGAGGTCGTGACTGGTTAATGACCCAGGACTGGTCGGATGACGAAATCGAACTCGTCCTCGGCGCAGCCGATCAGCTCAAAAAGGAATTCAAAACCGGTGTGCAGACCATACATCTGCCGCACAAGACCATATTCCTGATCTTTTTTGACAAATCTACCCGTACACGTAATTCATTTGAAGCCGGTGTAACCCAGCTTGGTGGCCACGGACACTTTATTGATTCCGAGACTTCACAGATCGCACATGGTGAAAGCCCCAAGGACATGGGGATCATTCTGTCCAGCTATGGACATGGTATTGCCATACGTCACGACACCATACCGGGTGAAGGTCAGACCTACATGCGTGAGGTGGCCGAACATGCCAGTGTGCCGGTGATCAACATGCAATGTGATGTGGATCATCCCTGCCAGACACTGGCCGACCTGATGACCATCCGCGAAGAGTTTGGTAAAGACCTGCGTGACCTCAAGATTGCTGTTTCCTGGGCGTTTGCCCCAAGTTACGTCAAGCCGATGTCCGTGCCACAGGGATTGGTCATGTTAATGACCCGCTATGGCATGAACGTGACACTTGCACATCCGCCGGAATACACCTTGATGGAAGAAACGATGCGTCTGGCCCGTGAAAACACGGCGCGTTCCGGTGGCCAATTGAACGTGGTCAGTAGTATGGAAGAAGCCTTCACCGATGCCGATATCGTCTACCCTAAAAGTTGGGGCCCGGAAGCCTTATTCAGCAACCCGGAAGAGGCGATGAAAGTTGCCTCGAAGTACCGTCACTGGATTTGTGACGAGGCGATGATGGCACGTGCAAAACAGGAAGCGATTTATATGCACTGCCTGCCGGCGGATCGTGGATATGAAGTGACTGACGCGGTTATCGACGGCCCGCAGTCACGTGTTTATCCCGAAGCCGAAAACCGCATGCACACTGCCAAGGCCCTGATGGCATTGACGATGTAGCCGGGCCAATATGAATAAACTCCGCTCCAATAAGGACCATGAAGCACCCCTGGTGGTGATTGCCATTGGCGGCAATTCACTGATCAAGGACAGCGAGCACCGTACCGTACTTGACCAGTACAAAGCTGTCGGTGAAACAGCCAGTCATATTATCCCCATCGTTCGTGAAGGCTATCGCGTGGTCGTGACCCACGGTAATGGTCCACAGGTTGGTTTCATCCTGTTGCGGTCTGACCTGGCACGTAATGTCCTGCACCAGGTTCCACTGGTCAGTTGTGTGGCGGATACCCAGGGTGCCATCGGTTACCAGATCGCGCAGACCCTGCAGAATGAACT
>CBDTVF010000195.1:0-6169 GCA_965363775.1 uncultured Gammaproteobacteria bacterium | reverse complement strand
TTGGAGCGGGAAACGAGACTCGAACTCGCGACCCCAACCTTGGCAAGGTTGTGCTCTACCAACTGAGCTATTCCCGCTTCGAGGTGGCGTATTTTAAGCAAATAAGTGCTTGTGTCAATGTTATTTTGCCATTAACCCTTTCGCAGTAGGCCGACGGGTGGCACAATACCGCCTCTTAATTAAGGCATGGGACTCATGGCAAAAGAAGATGTAATCGAAATGGAAGGCAAAGTACTGGAAACCTTGCCAAATACCTTGTTCAAGGTTGAGCTTGAAAACGGCCACGTTGTTACGGCTCATATCTCCGGAAGAATGCGCAAGCACTATATCCGGATTTTGACCGGTGACGGGGTAAAAGTTGAGCTGACACCATACGACCTTTCAAAGGGCCGTATTACCTACCGTATGAAATAACCTGCCGTTTCCGGCATCAACTCTCCGTTGCTGCCGGCAGTGCCTTTTGTACTTCCTGTTTTTGCTTGGTGCGTATATTCAGCTGGCCACCGTCCTTCTTGGACAACGTAATATCGACTTCACCACCCTCTGACAAGACACCGAATAACAGATCGTCTGCCAGCGCACGCTTGATCTTGCTTTGAATAACCCGTTTCATCGGTCGCGCACCCATTTCCGGATCAAAGCCCTGCTCTGCCAGCCATTCCCGGGCCGGCGTGGATACGGAGATGCTCACGTCTTTTAATGCCAGTTGTGCTTCAAGTTCAAGAATAAACTTGTCCACGATCAACAGGACAACACTGAAATCGAGTGCACCGAAATGGATAACAGCGTCCAGGCGGTTGCGGAATTCCGGAGTAAAAGTGCGGCGTATCGCTTCACTTGAATCCGGAAGATGATCCTGATCAGTAAAACCGATTGAGCGACGTGCACTTTGTTGGGCACCTGCGTTGGTGGTCATAACCATGACAACGTTACGGAAATCGGCCTCACGGCCATTGGTATCCGTCAATTTTCCGTGGTCCATGATCTGTAACAGGATGTTATATACATCTGGATGAGCTTTTTCGATTTCGTCCAGCAGCAGTACCGCGTGTGGATTGCGGGTAACTGCTTCTGTCAGCAGGCCACCCTGATCAAAGCCAACATAGCCCGGTGGAGCACCGACCAGGCGGGATACGGAATGCGCTTCCATGTATTCCGACATATCGAAGCGGATCAATTCAATACCCATGACCATCGCTAGTTGACGTGTCACTTCAGTCTTGCCGACACCGGTTGGCCCTGCGAACAGGAAGGAACCAATCGGTTTTTCCTCTTCACCCAGACCTGAGCGGGACATCTTGATGGCCGAGGACAATGCATCAATGGCTTCATTCTGGCCGAAAACTGTCAACTTCAGGTCGCGCTCGAGGTTGCGCAATGCATCACGATCCGAACGAGAGACGTGCTTGGGTGGGATACGTGCCATGTGCGCAACAATGGTCTCAATGTCGTGTTCATCCAGAAGCTTCTTACGTTCAGCTTCGGGTAACATGCGTTGCCTTGCTCCAGCCTCATCGATGACATCTATCGCCTTGTCAGGCAGATGACGGTCATTGATATGACGGCTGGACAATTCTGCGGCAGCAATTAATGCATCGTCGGTATACTCGACATCATGGTGGTCTTCGAAACGCGACTTGAGCCCTCGCAGGATTTCGATGGTCTCCATAATGGTGGGTTCCACGATATCAATTTTCTGGAATCGTCTTGCAAGCGCTCTGTCCTTTTCGAAGACACCGCGAAATTCCTGGTAAGTGGTAGAGCCGATACAGCGTAACTCACCCGACGCCAGTACCGGTTTGATCAGGTTGGAAGCATCCATGACACCACCGGAAGCAGCACCCGCGCCGATAATGGTATGGATTTCATCAATGAACAGCACGGCACCTTCAATCTTGTGCAGTTCGGCCAACACCGCTTTAAGTCGTTTCTCGAAGTCACCGCGGTACTTGGTACCCGCCAGCAATGAACCGAGATCCAGCGCATATAAGGTTGCATCTGCCAATATCTCGGGGACCTGGCCTTCAGTGATCCTGAGTGCCAGCCCTTCAGCCATGGCCGTCTTTCCGACACCTGCTTCACCGACAAACAGTGGATTGTTTTTTCGTCTACGGCACAATACCTGGATGGTGCGACTGACCTCATCGCCACGCCCGATTAATGGATCGATTTTGCCTTCACGTGCACGGTCATTGAGATTGCTGGTAAAGCTGTCCAACGCGCTTTGTTTGGATTCCGCGCCTTCTTCCAGTGCTTCCTCGGTCGCTTCTTCACCGTCGCCCTGGAAATCGCTCTGCACTGGCGAAATGCCGTGTGAAATATACTCCACGACATCAAGACGGCTTACATCGAACTTATTCAGCAGGTAGATGGCGTAGGAATCTTTTTCACTGAATATTGCCACCAGTACGTTAGCACCGATGACTTCCTGCTTACCGGCGGATTGAACGTGATACAGGGCTCTTTGCAAAACACGTTGAAATCCAATGGTCGGCTGGGTATCACGGTTATCCTCATCACCAAGCACCGGAACCGTGTCGCGCAAAGCTTTTCGTAATTCTGCTTCAAGAGCTGCGATATCGGCACCACAGGCAGTGAGAATTGCCAGGGCGGAGCCGTTATCCAGCAATGCGAGTAGTAAATGCTCAACCGTCAGGAACTCGTGACGCGCGCTCCGGGCTTCCTGGTACGCCTGGCTAATGGTTACTTCCAGTTCTTTACTGAACATTTAATTTCCTGTGATTCGAATACAGACTCTGACCGGATTTCTCCCGGCAGGTTCATTGACGTGGTTCAAGCCTTTTCCAGGGCGCACTTAAGCGGGTGCTCATTCTGGTGTGCATAATCATTCACCTGGGCCACTTTGGTCTCGGCAATTTCAAATGTAAAAACACCACAAACACCCTTTCCCTTGGTGTGAACATGTAACATGATTTGCGTTGCCCGGTCATAGCCGAGTGCAAAAAAGGTCTGGATGACATCCACCACAAAATCCATCGGTGTAAAATCGTCGTTTAATAACACAACCTTGTACATAGGCGGTGGCTTGACCTCCGGACGGGCCTCTTCCAGCGCAATGCCGCGATCGTGTTTTGATTCTAGTTCGTTACTCATGGTGACTATTCTATTACATCTTAGCCATGATGTTGAATATTGACGTTCAGTGTTTTGACCCCATCTATTGGGCATGAGTAAAATGACAGGCAAAATCATGGTGGCCATGTCCGGTGGTGTGGATTCATCCGTCTCCGCATTATTGTTGCAAAGACAGGGACTCGATATTGCCGGTATGTTCATGAAGAATTGGGAAGAGGATGACCGCTTTGACAAGTGTTCCGCTGCCGAAGATGTTGCCGACGCACAGGCTGTCGCTGATTCCATGGGCATGGTTTTACACACCCGGAACTTCGCAACCGAGTACTGGGAAAATGTGTTTGAGGAGTTTCTCAGTGAATACCGTGCAGGACGGACACCCAATCCTGACATTTTGTGCAATCGCGAAATCAAGTTTAAAACATTCCTGGAACATGCCGAAGAACTTGGTGCCGGGATGATTGCTACCGGACATTACGTACGCTCGGACTGTAAGGATGGCAAATACCGTTTATTACGCGGTGTAGATCACAACAAAGATCAGAGCTACTTTCTGTATGCGGTGGGTCACCAGCAACTGGCAAAAACACTTTTCCCCGTGGGCGAACTGGAAAAACCCCGGGTGCGTGAACTGGCGTCTGAAGCCGGTTTTGACGTGTTTGACAAGAAGGACAGTACCGGTATCTGCTTTATCGGCGAACGTAATTTCACGAGCTTTCTTAGTGAATACATTCCCGCACAGCCCGGTGAGATCCAGACAACAGATGGACAGGTCATCGGCCAGCACCAGGGCTTGATGTTTCACACGCTCGGCCAGCGCCAGGGACTGGGTATCGGTGGCGTAAAGGGCTACCCGGAAGCACCCTGGTATGTTCTTCATAAAGACCTGGACAATAATATTCTCTACGCCGGCCAAGGACATGAACACCCGTGGATGCTTTCAACCCGGCTTGAGGCCAGCCAATTGGCCTGGGTTTCCGGGAGCGCACCGGAAGTTGAAAGTGCGTTGACAGCCAAGGTCAGGTACCGCCAACAGGACCAGGCCGTGACAATCGAACATATTGATGAGAACCTTATGACTCTTGAGTTTCGACAGGCACAGCGTGCTGTCACTCCAGGACAGTCCGTCGTGCTTTATGATGGCGATGTCTGCCTGGGCGGCGGAATAATTGAAACCATGAATACACCACCTATGAGTACCCTACCCTGATGAAAGAACGCACAATGGCATTGGCCGGTATTTTCCAGGCCACTGAACTGGTCAGACAAGCTGCCAACCACGGCACCTGGTCAGGTTATGCAGCAGATACCTGCCTGCAAAGCCTGTTGGCTATCGAGGCTGACACGGTCGATGAAATTTACGGTGGTACGCCCCAATTACGTCTGGGTGCGGAGACCCTGATATCGGTACTGCAGGGTGACCGGCGTCACATGGAAAGCCTGGGTTATGCCGTTTCGATCATGCAGCTTGAAAACAACTTTCGTAAAAAGTCAGAAATGCAATCGAATATCGGTCTGGAACTCATTGATATCAACAATTTCGATGATGGCACGGAAATTCATGAAATAAAGGATTTACAGGCCCGCAAAATCGCCGCCCTGTATACCAAGACAATCAGCACCCTGAATCCCCGCATTGTCATCAACGGACGACCGCAATACTTACAGGTTGACCGAACGGTCAACTGGATACGCACATTGCTATTTGCCGGTTTGCGCTCCGCCGTGCTGTGGAGACAGTTGGGCGGAGGCCGATTCAATTTGATGTTTGGACGAAAAAAAATGCTCGAACAGGCGCAAACCCTGTTACCTGGATAGAGTACTTTTCCCCACGATTTCTCAAGCCGGGTAGACTCTTGGCGATTCCATTTGGGAAATGGGCTTCCAATAGGTGATAATAACCGGCTACCCGGTTACGTACACCGTTACAAAGGTCAATGGAGGCCAGCATGCAAGATACATTTTCCGTTCGCAATTCCCTTTCCGTAAACGATAAAGACTATGCTTATTTCAGCCTGCCCGCTTTAAGCAAGCAAATCGACATTTCACGTCTGCCTTTTTCGCTAAAAATACTTCTGGAAAATCTACTTCGCCACGAAGACGGCATTGATATTACCCATGATGATATCAAAGCTTTGGCAAATTGGGATCCACAGGCAAAGCCCGCAACGGAAATCGCGTTCACGCCTTCACGAGTTGTGTTACAGGATTTCACCGGCGTGCCGGCAGTGGTCGACCTGGCAGCCATGCGCGACGCCATGAAAAAACTCGGTGGTAACCCGGAACTGATCAATCCGCTATCCCCTGCTGAGCTGGTTATCGATCACTCGGTGCAGGTTGACCGCTACGGCAGTACAGATGCTCTGGCAATCAATAATGATATTGAATATGGACGGAACCAGGAGCGTTACAGCTTTCTGAAATGGGGAAAGAGTGCATTCAGTAACTTCAATGTGGTTCCGCCCAACACCGGTATCGTTCACCAGGTTAATCTTGAGCACCTGGCACGTGTCATTTTCGGTGCTGAACGCAATGGTGAATTGATGGCCTACCCCGACACGGTCGTCGGTACAGACTCACACACCACCATGATCAACGGTATTGGCGTACTGGGCTGGGGTGTTGGCGGTATCGAAGCAGAAGCCGCCATGCTCGGACAGGCCATCACCATGTTGATCCCACAGGTGGTCGGTTTCAAATTGACCGGCGAACTACCCGAAGGCGCCACTGCAACCGACCTGGTACTAACCGTGGTACAGATGCTGCGTAAACTGGGGGTTGTGGGTAAATTTGTAGAATTCTTTGGCGATGGCCTGCCCAATCTGCCACTCGCAGACCGTGCAACCCTGGCCAATATGGCACCGGAATATGGTGCAACCTGTGGTATATTCCCGATTGATGAGGAAAGCCTGAATTACCTGCGTCTTTCGGGCCGGTCTGAAGAACAGATCGCATTGGTTGAAGCTTATACACGTGCCCAGGGTATGTTCCACACAGTCGATTCCCCGGACGCCCAGTACTCAGCTGTGCTGGAACTGGATATGTCCACGGTTGTGCCTAGCCTTGCCGGCCCCAA
>CBDTVF010000194.1:0-6213 GCA_965363775.1 uncultured Gammaproteobacteria bacterium | reverse complement strand
GTGCCGGTTCGAGTCCGGCCTTGGGCACCATTTTAAATGGACGGTAAATAGCCGTCCGGGACTTGAATTGAGACCGGAGTATGCTTGCACAATACCTGCCAATTCTGATTTTTCTCAGTGTTTCCACCATTATTGGCATTGTGCTGATAGTACTTGGTGGATTACTTGGCCCGACAAAGCCAGACAGTGAGAAATTATCTCCTTACGAGTGCGGTTTTGAGGCTTTTGAGGATACACGTACGAAGTTTGATGTTCGTTACTACCTGGTAGCGATCCTGTTCATCATATTTGATCTTGAAATCACATTCTTCCTGCCCTGGGCGCTGGCCCTGGATACGCTGGGCATGTTCGGTGTTGCAGCCATGTTTGTATTCGTTATCGAGCTGGTCATCGGCTACTTTGTAATCTGGAAAAGAGGCGCGCTGGAATGGGAATGATGGACATAATGTACCCGGATCGGGGAACCGAACTCGGGGAAATAGACGATATTCTGAGGCCAAATGCGGATAGTAATCCCTTGCTGGCCCGTGGCGTGGTTACGACCTCGCTTGATGCCCTGCTTAACTGGGCACGAACCGGCTCAATGTGGCCGGTTTCTTTTGGGCTGGCCTGTTGCGCGGTGGAAATGATGCAGGCAGGCGCAGCACGTTATGACCTTGACAGGTTTGGCGTCATATTCCGCCCCAGTCCGCGTCAGTCTGACGTCATGATAGTCGCAGGAACACTTTGCAATAAAATGGCGCCTGCAATGCGCAAGGTATATGACCAGATGGCCGAACCGAGGTGGGTAATCTCCATGGGTTCCTGTGCCAATGGTGGTGGTTATTACCATTATTCCTATTCGGTCACGCGCGGTTGTGATCGCATTGTGCCGGTGGATATATATGTCCCGGGTTGTCCGCCCACGGCTGAAGCCCTGATATACGGTATTTTGCAGTTACAAAAGAAAGTTCGCCGTACCACTACAATTGCCAGGTAAGCCAATGATTGACGTGTCTAAAAGCCTGTCCGAGCAACTCGCTGAGTGTTTTGGCGAACGAATCAAAATTACTGATCCTGGCCGCGGCATGGTCACCATTCAGGTTCCTGTGGATGATTGGCTCGAGGTTGCGCAAACGCTGCGTGACGATGCGCGCTTTTCATTCAGCCAGTTAACTGATCTGTGTGGTGTTGACTATCTTGGTTATGGCCAGGTGGAATGGGAAACCACCGATGCAACCCATGATGGATTCAGCCGTGGTGTTGAGGGCATGGGCCCTGGTCGTTTTGATTGGAAAAACCGCCCTGAATCAACCGATGCAGAACAGCGATTCAGTGTTGTGGTACACCTGCTCTCGACCCGTCACAACACCCGTCTGCGTATGACAACATTCGCGGCTGACGAGGGTTTTCCCATTGTTCCGTCGTTGGTAGAAATCTGGAATTCTGTCAATTGGTACGAACGTGAAACATTCGACATGTTCGGCATCATTTTTGAAGGTCACCCTGATCTGCGCAGAATTTTGACGGATTACGGCTTTACCGGTCATCCATTCCGCAAGGATTTCCCGTTGATTGGCAATGTGACCGTACTTTATGACGAGGAGAAAGGCCGCGTGGTCTACGTGCCGGTAGAGATTGAGCCTCGGGTGCTGGTACCTCGCGTTATTCGCGATGATTCGCGCTACAAAGCAGACGATATTGACAAGGCGGCAGATGAAGCGGCCGACTCTCAGGCGCCCGGGGCAGAATAAAGATGTCAGAAATTCGCAACTATACGATGAATTTCGGGCCGCAACATCCCGCGGCCCATGGTGTTCTCAGGCTGGTACTGGAACTGGATGGCGAAACCGTTGTACGTGCAGATCCGCATATCGGTCTATTGCATCGTGGAACAGAGAAACTGGCTGAAAGCAAGCCGTTTAACCAGTCGATCGGTTACATGGATCGTTTGGATTACGTTTCCATGATGTGCAGCGAGCATGCTTATGTTCGGGCAATTGAACAGTTGCTGGGTATCGAACCACCCAAACGTGCACAGTATATCCGTACCATGTTTGACGAGATTACCCGTATCGGCAACCACATGTTGTGGATTGGCTCATCAGGTATTGATCTCGGTGCGATGACGGTCTTTTTATATGCATTCCGCGAACGCGAGCAGACCGTCGATATGTACGAGGCCGTATCCGGTTCCCGTATGCACGCAAGTTATTATCGTCCAGGTGGTGTCTATCGTGACCTGCCGGACAGCATGCCTCAATATAAAGAGACGCCCTGGACCAAGGGTAAAAAACTCAAGCAAAGAAATGAGTGGCGCGAAGGCAGCCTGCTGGATTTCATCGAAGCCTTTGCCAAAGATTTTCCCTCGAAGGTCGATGAGTATGAAACGCTGCTGACCGATAACCGTATCTGGAAGCAACGTACTGTGGGCATCGGTGTGTTATCACCCGATCGGGCCCAACAGCTTGGGTGTTCCGGTCCCGTGTTGCGTGGTTCTGGAGTGGAATGGGATCTGCGTAAGAAACAGCCCTATGCCATGTATCACGAGATGGATTTTGATATTCCCGTGGGTATCAACGGGGATTGTTATGACCGGTACCTGGTTCGCATTGAAGAAATGCGCCAGTCGGCCCGTATCATTTTGCAGTGCGTCGATTGGTTGCGTGCCAACCCGGGTCACGTAATGCTGAAGAATTTCAAGGTGATACCGCCAACACGTGAAGAAATGAAGGACGATATGGAAGCCCTGATCCATCATTTCAAACTGTTTACAGAAGGTTACAGCGTTCCAAAAGGTGAGACATACGCAGCGGTCGAAGCACCCAAGGGTGAGTTCGGTTGCTACCTGGTTTCCGATGGAGCCAACAAACCCTTCCGGGTTCATTTGAGAGCGCCGGGTTTTGCCCATCTTTCCTGCATGGACGAATTGGCAAAAGGACATATGTTGGCAGACGTTGTGGCCCTGATGGGCACCTTCGATATCGTATTTGGTGAGGTAGACCGCTAATGAGCCATAAAGCTGAATTCATTGCCGGTAAAAAGGCCCTTCTTGATGAGGACACACGGGCAACGATAGATCATTGGGTAAGCAAGTTTCCGGCCGAGCACAAACGTTCGGCACTGATACAGGCATTACTCGCCGCCCAGCATCAAAATGGTGGCTGGGTCAGCAAGGACATGATCGAAGCAGTTGCAGATTACCTGGAATTACCGCCGGTCTGGGCCTATGAGGTTGCTAGTTTCTATTCAATGATTGACCAGAAACCGGTCGGTAAACACAAGGTCAATATTTGTACCAATATTTCCTGCTGGCTCAATGGCGCTGAAGATCTTCTGGACCACGTTGAAAAGAAATTGGGCATAAAACTGGGCGAAACGACGGCTGATAACCGCATTACATTGATAGTTGAAGAAGAATGCCTCGCCGCCTGTTGCGGAGCACCCATGATGGTGGTTGATGGTCATTACCATGAAAACCTTGATACCGATAAAGTCGACAAAATTTTGGATGGGCTTGACTGATGGCTGATCACAACGTTGTATTCGCTACGCTTGATGCAGAACAGCCATGGTCTATGGAGACCTATCTTGCTATCGATGGCTACAAGGCCTGGAAAAAGATATTGGCCGAGAAGACCGACCCTGCAGAGATTATTGAAAACGTTAAATCCTCTGCCTTGCGTGGACGCGGTGGTGCGGGTTTCCCGACTGGGTTGAAGTGGAGCTTTATGCCACGTTCCGCACCCGGTCAGAAGTATATCCTGTGTAATTCAGATGAATCCGAGCCTGGCACCTGCCATGATCGCGATATTCTTCGCTACAACCCACATGCAGTCATCGAAGGCATGGCCATCGCTGGAT
Source organism: uncultured Gammaproteobacteria bacterium (assembly GCA_965363775.1). Taxonomy (GTDB): domain Bacteria; phylum Pseudomonadota; class Gammaproteobacteria; order Xanthomonadales; family SZUA-36; genus SZUA-36. The sequence goes on along the minus strand of CBDTVF010000194.1, from coordinate 2,370 downwards.
ATTCAATGGGTGCGACCGTTGGCTACAACTATCTTCGTGGTGAGTTTCATCACGAACCGTTCGAACGTTTTGAGGCGGCACTGAAAGAAGCTTACGCTGCTGGCTTGCTCGGCAAAGACCTGATGGGCAGCGGTGTTGATATGGATATTTACGGTGCCCTGGGTGCCGGTGCTTATATCTGCGGTGAAGAAACCGCATTGATGGAATCGCTGGAGGGCAAGAAGGGCCAACCCCGTTTTAAACCGCCTTTCCCGGCCAATTTTGGCCTTTATGGCAAACCCAGTACGATCAACAACACAGAGTCACTGGCATCTATCCCGCATATCATGCGCAATGGTGGTGACTGGTTCCTGAAAATCGGCAAGCCCAACAATGGCGGACCAAAGGTATTTTCTGTTTCCGGGCATGTCAATAAACCCGGGAATTTTGAAGTTCCACTGGGTACATCTTTTAGCGAGCTTCTGGAAATGGCCGGTGGCGTACGCAACGGTAACAAACTTAAAGGTGTTATACCGGGTGGTTGTTCCATGCCGATTTTGCCAGCTGACGTGATGATGGAATTGAGCATGGATTTCGATGCTCTGAGCAAGGCCGGTTCAGGTCTTGGTTCAGGCGCAGTTATTGTTATGGATGAAACCACCTGCATGGTCAAAGCATGCACGCGAATTTCACGTTTTTACCATATGGAATCCTGTGGTCAGTGCACACCCTGTCGTGAAGGTACCGGTTGGATGCATCGTGTATTGCAAAGAATCGTTGACGGAAACGGCAAACAGGAAGACCTGGAATTACTGCGTTCTGCAGCGGGACAAATTGAAGGTCACACTATTTGCGCGTTTGGTGAAGCCGCCGCCTGGCCGGTGCAGGGGTTCCTGCGTCAATTCTGGCATGAATTTGAATACTACATTGAACACGGCCATTCCATTGTCGATGATCAAAAGGGGAAAGCTGCATGAGCACGCAGCCTGAAAATGTGGTTGATATGGTCAATATCGAAATTGACGGTAAGGCCATGGAAGTACCTAAAAACTCGATGATAATTGAGGCGACAGACAAAGCTGGAATCAGCATTCCACGCTTTTGTTATCACAGCAAACTCAGCATCGCGGCCAACTGCCGTATGTGCCTGGTAGATGTGGAAAAAGCACCTAAACCGATGCCGGCATGTGCCACACCGGTCATGGATGGCATGAAAATTTATACGCAGTCACGTCGCGCGATAGATGCACAACATGGTGTGATGGAGTTTTTGCTCATCAATCACCCGCTGGATTGCCCAATATGCGACCAGGGTGGTGAGTGTGAATTACAGGATTTGGCCATGGGTTATGGTCGTTCTGTTTCCCGCTTCAGCGAGCGCAAACGCGTGGTCAAAGACCACAATATCGGCCCATTGGTACAGACTGATCTGACCCGTTGCATTCAATGCACGCGCTGCGTGCGTTTCCTCGATGAAATAGCCGGCACCAACGAACTGGGTATGTTCGGACGGGGTGACCGTTCCGAGATTGGCACCAGTCTGGCACAGGGTATTGATTCTGAATTATCCGGCAATGTGATCGATTTGTGTCCCGTGGGTGCGTTGACCAACAAACCATTCCGTTTTTCAGCACGTGCCTGGGAATTGATGGCAAGACCATCCCTGGCAACTCATGATGGTGTGGGTTCCAACCTGTGGTATCACACACGTCGTGCGCAGGTCATGCGTGCGGTGCCGAGAGACAGTGAATCCAGCAACGAAACCTGGTTGTCAGATCGTGACCGTTATTCTCATTTTGGCCTCGAATCTGAAGACAGGGTGCTTGAGCCCATGGTTAAAGTCGATGGTCAATGGCAGAACGTTAGCTGGGATGAGGGTATTCGTGTCGCATCAAAGGCCCTGCGCAGGGCAGTAACCGCTCATGGTGGTTCCGGCCTGGCGGTGTTGATGTCCGGTAGTGCTTCTACGGAAGAGTATTTTCTTGCACAACGCCTGGCTCGCGGACTTGATTGTCCGAATATTGATCACCGCTTGAGAGAGCAGGACTTCAGTGACGACAAGGCACGTGGTCAGGCGGCTGGTTTCCAGTCTCCCATGGCCGCAATCGACGATGCAGACCGCATCCTGTTGATTGGGTGCAATATCCGACATGAAGCACCCATCCTTGGACAACGTGTTCGCAAGGCATGGCGCAAAGGTGCACAAATTGCTGCATTGAACCCAGTTGACTGGAATTTCCATTTCGCTCTTGCCAACAAAATAATTGCCTCACCACAAGACATGGTTAACCAACTGGCAGCGCTTGCCATGGCGGTTTCAAATGTTACCGGAAATGAGATACCAGGATCGCTACAGGCCGCATCGAATGCGACACAGGTGACTGAATCTCA
>CBDTVF010000193.1:0-6236 GCA_965363775.1 uncultured Gammaproteobacteria bacterium | reverse complement strand
TGCCGATACCAGCTGTGCGATCGCCATTTTCCATTGCGACTACCAGGCCGCCAGGGCGATGATGCCAGTGCCGAGTATGGAGCCGGTCAAGATGTTACGCGGTCGCTCATTGGTGATTTTTTCCTGCTATGAGTACCGCAATGTGATGAATGTTGCACCTTACAATGAAATAGCCATGACCATTCCGGTGATGACAGACGGTGGCACGAATATACCGGTACTGTCGATGCTGCGGGGCGATAAGCAGAAAGAGTTTGGCTACTATGTATTTGGTATGCCGGTAACCTCACTTGAAAACCGCCTTCGCGGCCGCAAAATCTGGGGTTTGCCAAAAGATGTTGAACGCATAGACATCACTACAAAGGGTCAATATTCTAATATTAGGGCTTCACTCGATGGCGAAGCCCCTTACCTGGAACTAAACATTCCGACGACCGGCAGCCCACAAGCCTTTGACGTGAAATCAAATCTGTATTCGATTTTGGAAAACGAGCGCTTAACCAGTACAACCCAATTCAAAGGCACATTTGATGTGACCAAGCATATGGGCTCTCTATTTAGTAAATCGGCAAGTGCAGACAGTGCAACTATCAAGCTGGGCGCGGGTGCGAAAGCGGACATGCTCAGAACGTTGAAAATCGAAGGTCAGGCGTTTCAATTTCGCTGCAGCAATTCAATCAATGCCTGTTTTGATCTCGCCCATACCAGGGTGGCAATCGCAATGGCGGTTAAGCAATAAATACACTCGAACCGGACTGTTCGGCCAAAAATGTCCTAATTGCGATACGCGCTTTCAACCATCTCCGGCGTCAAAACCCCAAACACCCGCTCGACTCCGGTGGCCGTGCGTCGTCTTACCATCAGGGCCTCAACCTCAGGTCGGCCGAGGACTTTTGAAGCCTCATGTAAGTTGGCCTGCAAGCCTATCGCTGCCACCTGCCAGCGCTGAGCGGGAATCAGCATCAGGTTGATATTATCACCAATTTCAATGGACTCTTCCGCCTCCAAAAAGCTCGCGAGGTGCGATGAAGGCATCAACATCTGGGCATCGCCCTCGGTTCCTACCAGCAAGTACTTGGGCCCGGACTGCAGCAGTTCCTGCGCCCGTTCTCGCGCTACCAGGTGACCGACCTGAGTAAACCGGCGTTCCATGACGCTGGCTACACCGATTCGACGAAGTGCCTGTGACAACGGATCGTTACCAAGCTTGAAGCCACCCGAACGCAACATGGTAATAAAGATGGATTCCTTTCCAAACACCTCACTGGCGGTCAGGCCGGATATGACAACAACCAGCATGCCGGGCAGGATGATTTTCGGGTTATCGGTCAACTCCAGCATGGCGACCAGTGCGGCCAAAGGCGCTTGCAGAGTACCTGACATCATCGCACCCATGCCGAGCAGGGCAAATAGGCTGACCTGGTTCAGCGGTGTCAAGGGCAGGTAGTCGGCCACGCCGGCAAACAGGGCGCCCAGCATCGCACCGATAAATAGTGTTGGGCCGATACTGCCACCAGGCACGCCAAGGCCAATGCAAAAGGATGTCGCCAGCACTTTGCCAAGTAACATCAGGACCAGCAGCGATAGCGTAAAACCGTCATGTAATGCAGTGTTCACCGAGTCATAGCCAGTACCCATGATCTCAGGTATGAAGAATCCCATGACAGCCATCGACAGCCCCGCCAGGATAAGGCGCGATTCGATTGAAAGCCGGGCAGAATGTGCGGTAACTGACTGCACCGATTGAATAAATACGGCGGATACTGCTCCAGCGGCAACGCCGAGCGCGATTACCGGTACCAGGTCCCAGAGTGAGCCGATTTGCACACTCGGTAAGATGAAAGCCGGATGACTGCCAAAAACAGAATTGGAAACAGCCGTGGCGCTGACTGCGGCAATAATCACCGGAATGAAACTGCTGACACTGTATTCCATCATGATTACTTCAAGCGCGAACACAACCCCGGCCAGGGGGGTATTGAACGACGCTGCGATGCCGGCCGCGGTGCCGCAGCCTACCAGGGTACGGACCACGTTATTCGGCAGCATCAGGCGTTTGGCAAGTAAACTGCCGGAGGCTGCACCAAGGAATACATTTGGCCCTTCGCGTCCGACCGAATGGCCCCCGATCAAGGCCAGCGCCGCCCCACAGAATTGTAGTACGAATGCCCGCATACGGATTCGCCCCTGGTAGCGATCCATACGTTCCAGCACGTGGGCAACCCCGAGCACGTGAATACCACGCGAATACCAGCGGAACAGCGCCACCAGTAAAAGTGCTGTCAGCAAAGGCAGTGCGATGCGGGCATTGCCGTTCAAGGCTTCAAAGTTCTCCCCGCCCTGACCCGGTAACATGAAATCCTGGATTCCCTCCACCAACAGGCGAAACACCACAATGACCCCCCCCGCCAGCAAACCTGTCACCAACCCGAGCATCGATATGGACAAGAGGGCGCCAGGACGCGCAAGACGGATGCGCACCTCATCAAGATGGTCGGCGCCCCTGGCCTTGAAGAAAGATGACTGGCTGGATTTCATGTTTTGATCATACTGGCTTGGGGCAGGTGAGGGAAAAAGAAAAGTAGTGAAAAGCGATTTCTTATGTGAGCTTTTTGCTCAGATGGCTCAAGTTTGGGTCTGATAGGTGAGTATGTGGTTAACCACCCGGCAGACCGTCAATTAACTGTTCCATTCTCTTGAGCATTGAGCCGTCAGGCAGTTCGCCATAAGCCGCGCCGATGTTGTCGAGCATGTTCTTCGGTTTGCTCGTCGCTGGCGTGACACAGGTTGTCGCGGTATGCGCTGCAACGTATTTGATGAAAAACTTGCCCCAGGTATCCATGTCAATTTCCTTCGCCCACTCCGGTACATTAATACCCTTAACTCTCGAAAACAAACGACTGCGTCCAAACGGCACATAGATTAGTGTCGCAATGCCCAGTTCTTCTGCGAGCGGTAACACGCTTTCGGCCGCGGTTCGATTGTCGATTGCGTAGTCAACACCAATGAAGTCGATAGGGTAGTCACGCATGGCTTTCTCGAGTTCGCCATAGCGCGAGGTGCGGGTAACGGTCGTACCAATGTAGCGAATCTTGCCGTCTTCTTTGAGTTCCTGAACGATCGGCATCTGTGTCGGCAGATCAGCGAGGTTATGTACCTGGATCAGGTCCATAGGATCTTTGCCAATGTGTTCGAAGGACCTGGCGATCTGTGCACGGGCTTTTTCTGCGTTGGCGCGACCGCCGCCGCGAGACGCGACATTGACTTTCGTCGCCCAGAAGATTTTGTCGGTCGTGCCAGCATCACGGGCGATTTGACCGGAGACTTTTTCGGAAGCCCCATAAGAGGGGGCGGTATCGAAAACCGTTCCACCATTGTCGAGCAGCGTTTGCATGACGCCCTTCAAAGCAGAAAAATCTTCGCTTTGCGCGACCTTCTTAAACGTTGCTGAGCTGCCGAGTCCGACAATCGGCAATTTTTCCCCGGTTTTGGGAATGACGCGAGTAATCAAGTTTTTGCTCTCGAAGGCCTGCAATAGGCCGCCGGGCAAAGTGCACGCGGCGCCGAGCAGTGCGGAATACTTGAGATAGTCGCGTCGAGTCAGCATTTTCAGTCCTCACGATAAAATATTGATAATAGAGTCAATTGAGTTGGATAATCTATACAATTTGTGATCAATTCGCAATACAGTTTTCTGGAAGTTTAGTAGCATGAGAAATATCGAGGTTATCGACACCAATAGCCATATCATCAGCGGTAACTCAGTCAAGCATGAGCAGAATCCGGGTGGTGAAACCACTACTTGTTCCATCAAGTTCGAATTGGTTGTTCCAAATGTAGCGGTAATTTACGCCGAGAGAGAAAAAGGGTGTCAGCCACCAGTTCAAACCGAGCGACCCTATCTGCATATCACCGCCTTTTATCAGTCCGTCGGTCAGGTTGATATCGGAGAATCTTGCGGCAATTTCCCATGCACCCTTGCCGTTCTGGTATACGGTCCTGGAAATCGGTATCGGTCGGAAAAGTCCATTTTTCTTGTTATACGGTCTCATTTCACCTGTCAGTACCCATGATGCAGAAACGTAATAACCATCGAATACCGGGTTTTCGAGGGCAGGGTTTTTCACTGCAGTATGGAAGTATTCAGAAGCCAGCCAAAATGGACCCTTACGCCAGGAAAGTTCCAGGTTGTAGGTCTCCGTTTTGTCTGCAGGCAGGGACGCCAGATCATTACCAAATGCTGTATCAACAAACACGGGTGACTTGTTGAACTCCGGTTCAGTTCGGAAACGAAAACCCTCTTGCGCATCGGAATATCGATAACCAAGACCCAGGTGAAGCAGGTTGCTCTCATCTTTGGTTCTGAAAGGGACCCATGTTAGTCGTCCGACAAACTGGCTGGCGCCGTCGTCGAAATCCTGGTCAGCATCAAACCAGTCATTAAATACACCAAAAGCCCAACTGGAATATTTTTCAGGACTGCTGCCGTTCCAGACAACACCGACATTTCTGGAAGGAAGCATCGCATCAGCAACAGCCGAACGTTCCTGCCAGGGCAGAAAGACCATTCCGGTCAATCTCTCCATGGAAATAGGCTCTTTTTGCTTGCCAATGCTCATGACCGAATTCTTAAAAAACGGGATGTCCAACCGCCAATCAAAAAATGTGACATCATCATTTTTGTCAACCTGGTATCCCCTGTCGAAGGCATTGGTGGCCCCGGCGATGATATATACCCAGGGCTTATCAAAATTGAGAGTGCCAAATATTCCGAATCGTAGCGCCCTGATTTCTCCTCCATCATAGTTATTCAAATCACCAAATTGCGCGTTACTAACCTCATCCTGGGATAGCCAATTCATTCGGTCCAGCGCAAGGGCACCTGTAAATATACCGGATACCCATTTTGTTTCGAAACGGTTCCATTTGCTGCTGTCCTGATAGTTCAGCGGCATCGCCATCGGGGGAGGGGTGTACGCCAGCCAACCGGACTTGACGGGCTCATCCTCCGGGTCATCAAACCTGCGTCCCGTTAAAAGGTTTTTGATCACGATACCATCGTGTACAGTGAAAGTGGAATTGGTTTTTGTATCAAACAAGACCTCGAAATTCTCACGCGGATCATCGTCGAAAATCATGAAGCTCGGCGATTTACCAACCTCAAGTTTGCCCACAATGAAGCCACCATTGGCATTGACTACCTGTTTGGCTTCTTCCCGGGAGATTTTATCCTCAGTAACGACTTCGAGTTTGAGTTCACGAATCAGTATGTTGACGAGCTTGTCTTCGCTTTTTGCAGTCGGGTCAATCAGGGTAACGTTTCGGACAAGGGTGTCTTTAGGCCCCAAAACCTGGGCGCTCGCCATCGATGAGCAGGTCAGCACAATAACGGATAACATGATCAGGAAGAGGAAATGACTTATGTGCAATCTCATGGTTCTCTTTGCTCGCTTGGTGGATAACCTGCGTCTTACCGTGTCGTTCCACGCGTTTAGTTCTCCACTGCAATCTGCAGTGGTTTTGACGCCACCATTAAACGTGGTCATCCTCACTTTACGCAAGTGACAGTTACTTATTTAGAAAGCCAACCGAGCCCTCAGGCCGAAAACCCATAAGGTATCGTCGTCGGGATTCAGGGCCGGATTCTTGATGTATTGAATATCCGGTGTAATAGCGACTTCTTTCCACAGTTGAATTCTGTAGAAAACTTCCAGTGTGTGCTGGTCATCCAATCCTGACCCCCAACTGCTCTCATTGGGCACACCCCAGTTGTAGGCAAGCCCCAGTTGATTGCCACCGGAAACGGTTTGATAGGCGAAGCCTGCACTGAGTGATTTCTCAAGTAGGCTGCCGCCGTCTTTTGCATACCCTGCCCGAATAAAAGGTATCCAATGCTCGTTAACAGAACGGCTGAAGGATAGATTGGCTCCCCAGCCATCCGGCGTCGCCGCATCAACACGCTCGTCGGCCTGCCACAAGGTCAGATGAACATTGTTCAGGAACTGGCCAGCATATAGACATCCATGTAATCGGTAACATCTACAAAGCCGCCGACAAACACCAGGTTGCCACCTTTCATGCGTTGCCGCCAATACAGGTTGGTCAGGCGTGTGCCCTGGTCGCTGAATGGCGGCAGGAACAAACCGATATAACCAGTTTCGAACCCCAGGCTAGCTGGCGGAATGTTGTCGCCGTAGGCATGTCGGTGTTCAATTTTCCAGATCAGCGCACCGGAG
>CBDTVF010000192.1:0-6287 GCA_965363775.1 uncultured Gammaproteobacteria bacterium | reverse complement strand
GGTGGTGTGGGGTATCACTCTACGGGACCGTAATTTGTCGGGAACAAATTACCGAGCGACCATGGATGGCTCGAGCGTGTCCCGTAGAGTGATACCCCGCACCACCACGCACACTATTGATGTTACAACGTTGCTGGAATTCACACCAATCCCGTGGGTAACAAGTTACCCACCCTATGTCGGGTTGGTTAAATGTTAACCGGAATAAAGCTCACCGGGTAACCAGGTAGCTATTCCCGGCCACAACGTCAACAGACCCAGCATCAATAACTGGATCGCAATAAAGGGGATTACACCACGATAAATTGCCGTAGTGGCGATTTCAGGCGGTGCTACACCACGCAGATAAAACAGGGAGAACCCAAAAGGCGGGGTCAGGAATGATGTCTGCAAATTGATGGCGATCATCACGCCCAGCCAGACCGGATCGATACCCATTGCCAATAGCACCGGTCCGACAATGGGGATGACCACGTAGGTAATTTCTATGAAATCCAGGATAAAGCCCAACAGAAACAACGCCAGCATAACGATCAACAAGGCCCCGGTCTGACCGCCGGGCAGGTTTGTCAGCAACGATTGAACATATTCATCACCGCCATATCCTCGAAATACCAGGCTGAACAATGATGCCCCTATCAGTATCATGAAGACCATCGCGCTGACCCGGGCGGATTGATAGACGACGGCACGAAGTGTTTCTATCGAAAGTTGTTTTTGCTTCAGGGCCAACGCCATGGCGCCGGTTGCACCGACTGCCGCAGCTTCTGTAGGTGTTGCCAGACCCATCAGGATGGAACCAAGCACCGCCACGATCAGCAACATGGGTCCGGCCAACAAGCCCAGCAGGGCCAGAACCGTGACTTCGTCACCCACTTGCCTTTCCACCGCCGGCATAGCCGACGGTTTGAAAAATGCCAGGACAATCAGGTACAGCATATAAAAACTGACCAGTATCAAGCCCGGCATCAACGCACCCGCGAATAGCTCACCGACTGATATGGTTTCAGGACTGAATGTGCCCATGCTCAACTGTGCCTGCTGGTAAGCATTGGAAAGCACATCTGCAAGCAGAATCAGAACGATGGATGGCGGGATAATCTGACCCAGCGTGCCGGCTGCGCAAATAGTGCCAGTGGCTATTGATGGGTCATAATTATTTCTCAACATGGTTGGCAGTGACAACAAACCCATGGTCACAACCGTTGCACCTACAATACCGGTGCTTGCGGCCATCAGGGTACCCACCAGCATCACCGCAAGACCCAATCCACCTGGAACTCTGCGCATCAACTGTGCCAGTGCCTGCAACAACTGGTCTGCAAGTTTTGAACGTTCCAGCATGACCCCCATAAAAACAAAAACAGGCACCGCGATCAGGGTTTGATTACTCATAATGCCGAAAACACGACTGGGAAACGCACTCAGGAAAGCCGGGTCAAACGTGCCGGTCATAATACCAAGCAAGGCAAAAATCAGCGCAACGCCTGCTAACGTAAATGCAACCGGAAAGCCTGCCAGCAAGGAAATACCGGCGGCAAGAAACAAGCCCAGGGACATCAGACCACTCACCTTAATGATCCATACTGCTGATAACGAAGGAACAAAGGCGTGATTTTGTATGATCTGGCGAAATAGCAGAAAATTTTATGCCTGTAAATTGCATAAATTCTGTAAACAGCCTGTGAGCAAGGCCGCCACACCTGTTTTTTATGCACAAGCACGGATGCTTTACAAAAAAACATGGGTTTAATGCACTTGTTGGCACAAGGCTATGCAGAACATGCTGTATCTAATTGTTTTTTATTATTTTTCACAGTTTCATTGAAAAAGTGGAATGCCGGGGAATATTAACATGGTCCGCAACAACCGTGTTGCGCCTGAATTTGTACACAGAGTTATCCACAGGCGGGTATAAGTCGTTGATGATAAATCACTCACTTTGCAGCCAGTCGTTTTCAGCGCTTGTTCAAAGCTTTACAATAGCCCGCTTTCGTGTTGCCATAAGGCGACCGGTCACAGGATTTGATTTCTTGAAAGAACATATTGAAGAATTATTGATTCAGTCACTTCTGCACCTGATACGAGATGGCGTGTTAAGCACTGAATGCGATATCGCTCCACAACTGGAACGTACCCGCACACCTGAACATGGTGAGTTTGCCTCCAATGTTGCCATGGTGCTTGCGAAACGGACTGGTATGCCACCGCGTAAATTGGCACAGATCATTATTGACAAGATGCCGCGCTCACGACAACTGAACCATGCCGAAATCGCCGGACCGGGTTTCATCAATTTTTATATGAACCAGGTTGCCTTGACCACCGTTGTCAAAGACATTCTGTATCAGGGTGATAGCTACGGGCATATACCACCCAATCCGGAGCATGAAGTAACCGTTGAGTTTGTGTCTGCCAACCCGACCGGTCCATTACACGTGGGTCACGGTCGCGGTGCCGCCTATGGTGCCAGCCTCGCCAGTATTCTTCAGGCTGCCGGGTACATCGTTCAGCGCGAGTATTATGTCAATGACAATGGTCGGCAAATGGATATCCTTGCTGTCAGTGTCTGGTTGCGCTACCTGGAGCTTTGCGGTGAACAATTACGCTTCCCGGACAACGGCTACCGTGGTGACTACATCTACAATATCGCACGCGAGGTTCGTAGTGAGACCGGTGACAAATGGCGGTTTAAAGGCCAGGACATCCTTGACGACCTGCCACCCGATGAGGAAAACGGCGGTGATCGTGAAACCCATATTGATGCACTGATCGATCGGGCCCGCAAACTATTGGGCCATGCAGGTTACCTGGCATTTTTCGAAACTTCGGTGGACAGCATTCTCACTGATATCCAGAAAGACCTGATCGGCTTCGGCGTCAACTTCGACCATTGGTTCTCTGAAAAAGAACTCGAAGACAGTGGCGCCATCGCACACGCGATCGAGCGTCTTGAGGAAAACGGCCACCTGTATAAAAAAGATGGCGCAACATGGTTCCGCGCGTCTGAACTCGGTGACGAAAAAGACCGGGTCATCGTACGTGAAAATGGCAGAACAACTTATTTTGCCTCAGATATCGCCTACTTTCTGAACAAAATGGAGCGTGGTTTTGAAAAAGCCATCTACATTTTTGGCGCCGATCACCATGGCTATATTGCGCGTTTGCGAGCCGCTGCAACAGGATTGGGTGAAAACCCCGATCGCCTGGAGATATTGCTGGTACAGTTTGCGGTACTTTTCCGTGATGGTGAAAAAGTTCAGATGTCCACACGCTCCGGTCAGTTTATAACCCTGCGGGAATTGCGTGAGGAAGTCGGTAGTGACGCTGCCCGGTTCTTTTACGTGATGCGCTCCCATGAGCAGCATCTTGATTTTGATCTGGACCTGGCAAAATCACGCAGCAATGAAAACCCGGTGTACTACATCCAGTATGCACATGCGCGCATTTGCAGTGTGTTCCGCAATCTCGAGCAAATGGATGAGACACACAACCCGGCAATTGGCGAGGCTGCACTGAACCTGTTAACCGAACCCAATGAAACCAGGTTGCTACGTGCCTTAAGTCGCTACCCTGAAATTATCGAGTCCTGTGCACGTTTGCGTGCACCACACCAGCTTGCGCATTATCTGCAAGCGCTGGCGACGGAGTTTCACGCCTACTACAACTCCCAACAATTTCTCGTGGATGATGAGAACATCCGCAATGTGCGTCTGAACCTGATCCTCGCCGCACGTATTGTGCTGGCCGACGGCCTGTCATTGCTCGGGATCTCTGCACCGGAATCCATGTAACGTGGCGGCCAAACGCAAACAGACCAGTTACCGGCGCGGGGTAAAGAAAAAGACATCCAAGGGTATCCCTGCATGGTTCTGGTTGCTGGGTGGGATACTGATCGGTCTCGGCATAGCAGTTACATTGATGCTAAAAGGTTACCTGCCGGAAATCAGACAACATTTACCCACGGTAGACAGCACGCCCCCGGGAAAAACAGAATCAGCACTGGTTGAGGAAGACAGCAAAAAAGCTGACAAACCAAAGAAACCACGCTACGACTTCTTCACAGTTTTACCGGAAATGGAAGTCGTCGTTCCACAACAGGAACTGAGTCGTAAGGCCGACAAGCCTGAACCTGCACCCGATACAAGCACCGTCAGAAACCAGGACAACTACATTCTGCAAGTGGGATCCTTCCGTAACACGGCAGATGCCGAACAGATGAAAGCGCGTCTGGCATTGTTAGGTTCAGTGGCAACGATACAAACAGTGACCGTTAACGGCAAAACCTGGCACCGTGTGCGGATCGGGCCATTTGAAGGTGCGCGCAAGGCCGATGAGATGCGGCGCATGCTATCTGATAACCAGATCGACACCCTGGTGATGAAAGCCAATCATTGATACTGGTACCTGATCAGTGCTTTTCCAGAGCCACAAGGGCAACGCAATGAGCCAGGTTTGCCTGATATAGACATCGCAGTAGTTAACCGGGGTACAGGTTTGGTTTATCACCTATTTGGGACTTGTGTTGATCGTCAGGTTTGTTTCGCCAGGTTTTGAGAGTCGACCACAAGGCATCACCTTTCCAGGCACTGGTTCCACCATCCGCAAAACCGTGGGTATCCAGCTCGGCAATTGCCGTTTGTAGTGCCGGTTCACCACAGCTCATGCCAAAGTAACGCATACTGCCACGCTTGTTTTCCGGGGCGTAATTCCTGATCCATTGTGATAAATCCCTGCGCGCGGATGATGCATCACCTTTTTGACAGGCTTTCTGGAGCTTTTTAAGCAGTTCCTTTTCATCCAGTGAATTCGAGCCTCCTGCACCTGCTGGCAAGGTACTGACAGGGCGACGTCGAAAATAGAAAAAGAGAGTTAACAACCACAGAAACGCAAACATGCCGGTTGCTATTTTCCACATGCTTGAAGAAGTCGACGAGATCGAATTCCCTGTTAACGTACCCATGGGCACATCGGATATGACATTTGTTACAGGTGGTAACAGGTTGGCAGATTGTGTCAGCTCTGACGGCAGGACACTGACCTTGTACTCCTGTAACACGGCCGTACGCTGCTTGTTTGCGACGGTATCCCACCAGTCCAGACGAATCTCTGGCAATATCAGCTCACCGGCTTTTTCCGGTACAACGGCATATCGGAATTCTTTATGACCCAGCACCCATTCTCCATCATCACGGCTGATACCCTGGGGTTGATCCGGATAGATACGGGTATCGGCGACTTCAGGCCAGACCGGCTCCTCCAGCATGTTTTCTTCCAGCCCCACTGCATCTACGATCACGGTACGTGTCACGGGCTCTCCAACGTGGAGCTTCTCACTATCTGAAATCTGCTGTGACAGGGTGATCTGCCGTGCGGGCAGCCAGAAATCACCCGTGAACCCGGCCGGCCGGGGACTGATCTCCAGCGTCAATGCCTCACTTTCCACCTTTACACGACGGCCACGTACGGTTGGTTGCCATAAACGATCTGAGGGCTTCTCAATCAGACGCCCACTTAGTTGCATGGCAGGAATGGTCAGGGTGCCGGAACGCTCAGGAAAGATGGCATAACGCCGTTCCAGGACACGATAGCGCTCACCATTGCGATCGGACTGGTACGGCACTTCATCCAGTAATCGCACCGAAGCCTGGTCAGGGGACGGGGGGTTGATTGCAGCTTCTGTCAGATTGGCCTGGTAAAAAATCCTCACCATCAGGCTGATCTGTGAGAGCACATAGTATGGGCCGGTATCAGGTTGCACCGTTACTTCGATAAATACCGGCTCGACATCGCCAGGGGCCAGTACTGGCGCTTGCGCGACTTTCAGTAACAATGGCGTCGATGTGGCACCGGGAAATTTCAAAGCAGGTATGATCAAGTTGCCTGCTCTTTTTGGTTCGATCGTTACCACCAGTCGGACACTTGCGGTTTGACGGCCATTTACAAAGGACATCTGGGTTTCTGTGCGGCGATTCAGCACATCGAAATCCGCCTGCAAGGCAGAAAGATCGGTATCCAGGCTCTGATCCGTATCACTGGTCTGTAAAATCAGCGTAACCGTTTCACCGACCACTGCACTGCCACGGTCCAGCTTGGCTTTGACCTGCGCAGCCTGTGCCACGGAAAACACCATGGACAGTAACACTGCCAACACCCATCCGGTTACGAGGAGCCTGTCCGGGAATAGAGAGCCTACTGCGGAAAAGCCATTTTGGCCCATTTTCCTGCTCACTCTCGTTAAATATGAGTAACTATTCGCCTCAAATGACCAATAAAATGGACTCAAA
>CBDTVF010000191.1:0-6291 GCA_965363775.1 uncultured Gammaproteobacteria bacterium | reverse complement strand
CTGCGCTATGCGTCTTAGCTGATCATCATTGTGGAATTCCCTGCCAAGATCAATCTGTTCGTCATAACGCTCGATTGACTGTTTGATGGTATCGAAATCAACTTTACCCGTACAGGTTCTGTTCCCGCTGGCGTTCAATTTATTCATTTTATCAACCAATTCTTCAAGACTGTTGCCAACAACCACATCTTCACTTTCATTGGCCAGGTACTCCAGCAATTTGTGGTTGCCTAACAAAATATCACGGGCCAACTGGAATATTCGCCGATCCCGAAAAGCTGTATTACTCTCGGCACCGGAAACGGCGATTTCCTTCAACGCAATTTTCCAATTCATGACCTGCCAGCTATAGCCAAACGGGTCCTGGGCGATACGCTTACAAATGAGATGGGTATCAAAACCCGTTACCAGGGGGACAGGACCAAAACGCTTTCCTGTTGCATCCAGCCATAATGCTGATTTTGGTGGGATAAGACTTAAGCCCTCAGATTCGATACGAGGATCCGGGTGCTGGATGCCCGCAGCATAGTTCCACATCTGGTGCAGGTTGGTTACCTTACCGTTAACCTGCTCAACGGCATCGTGAACGGTGCCATCGGCATAGCGGTGTGCCCCATTGAGTATGTGTTCCGGAGGTTTGCCCCAGGATTGGTCCCATTCCCTTTTAACACGGTCGATATCTCCATTGATGCCACCACTTGCCACCAATACCACGGGAGCATCGATCTCGAATATCTGGCCGGTTTTCTCAGAAGCACCTTTTACACCTGAAATATGCTGGTTTTGTAGTACCAGTGACTCTACTTTGTGGTCAAAAAGGCAGGTCAGCTTACTGGCATTGACATGTTGCCTGAGTTCATTGATCAGCGTACGCATCAAGTGCTGACCCGTGCCCCAGACAATATGATAGCGGGGCAGGGAGTTGCCATCTCCAAACTCTCCTCTTTCTACCCAGTGGGGGATGGGGAAGAACCTGATGCCTTTGGGTTTGAGCCAGTTGTAAATGTCATCAACGCTCCGGTTGACGTACAGTTCTGCCCATTTCATCGGCCAGTTATCGTGTTCAGAAAACTGCGCAAAAGAATGCCAGTCCCGCAAGGCAGTTTCAGGGCTGTCATGAATACCGTTCAATCGTTGTATGGGGGTGTTGACCAGGGTCATGCCGCCAAGGGAATTCGTCGCGAGACCACCGAAATTGTGTTCTGAATCACGGTCAATGATGACGATTTTCAAATTTTGCTCGAGTAATTCAAGCGCTGCAGTGATACCAGCCAGTCCACCCCCGATAATAGCCACATCAAACTGCAGTTTTTCCTGAGTCAATAGTTTCCCCGAAGTCCGTAAAAGTTCATAATATACCCCGGTTATAACACAATATTTTGCACGCAGGAATTGAATCTAATGAGCGACTACAGTTTTCCCTATAAAGATGCCTCGTTCTTAATCAACGAGGTGATTGACTTTGACCGGTTTTGTCAGGACGCAGGCCTTGAGGAAGTAAACAGCGAGTTGGCTGATGCGATTCTGGAGGAGGCCGGCCGCTTTGGTAGTGAAGTTCTGGCTCCCCTGAATGCCGTTGGTGATGAAAAGGGTGCCACGCTCGGAGAAAATGGGGTTCAGGAGACACCGGGTTTCGCTGATGCATACCGTCAATATGTTGATTATGGCTGGGGCTCGCTTGCCGGTGGTGAGGAATATGGTGGTCAAGCCATGCCCAGGATATTGGCCGCCGCAGCCACTGAAATCTGGTATACAGCCTGTGCCGCATTCTCATTGTGTCCACTTTTGACAACCGGTGCTGTTGAGGCCATTGCAGCCCATGGTTCGGATGAATTGAAGAGTGCCTATCTGCCGGACATGGTCAGTGGCGAATGGACAGGTTCTATGTGTCTTACGGAATCTGCAGCCGGGTCTGACCTGGCCGCGGTGGCTTGCAAGGCCATACCGGAAGGTGATCACTACCTGATTAGCGGGCAGAAAATATTTATCACATGGGGCGATCACCAAATGACAGAAAACGTCATCCACCTGGTGCTTGCGAGATTGCCTGATGCACCTGCAGGTGTGCGTGGGATCTCGCTGTTCCTGGCGCCGAAGTTCCTTCTGGATGAAAACGGCCGCCCTGGCAAACGCAATGATGTCTTTTGCGTAGGAATTGAACACAAGCTGGGAATTCACGCCAGCCCGACCTGCACGATGAATTTTGGGGATAATGGTGGAGCGGTTGGTTACCTGGTAGGTCAGCCGAATAATGGCCTGATGGCCATGTTCACGATGATGAACGAAGCCCGTCAGGGTGTCGGTATCCAGGGTCTTGGTGTTTCCGAGCGCTCATATCAGCAGGCTGTTCCTTATGCAAAGGAGCGTCTGCAAGGTACACGCAGTGACGGCACCCGCTACGCGATCATCGAGTTCCCGGATGTGCGGCGTATGCTGATGTTGATGAAGTCAGCGACAGAGGCAATGCGCGGCCTGGCCTATGTTGCAGGGGCTGAAACAGACAAGGAACATCATGCGAAGAGCCCGGAGCAAGCGAAAAAGCATGCTTTACGGAGCGGTCTTTACACACCTATCGTCAAGGGCTGGCTGACGGAACTGGCCCAGGAAATAACTTATCTTGGCACCCAGATACACGGTGGCATGGGTTATATAGAGGAAACAGGCAGCGCCCAGCACTACCGTGATGCACGCATCATGACCATCTACGAGGGTACGACCGGCATCCAGGGGCTGGACCTGGTGGGTCGTAAGACACTCGGTGACAAGGGTGCTGCGCTTCAAGATTTACTGGAAGAGATAACGGCTACTGCCCAAGGTATGTCCGCTGTTGAAGGTCTGGCTGCCATGTCTGATTCCCTGATGAAAGCCGTGCAAGCCGGTAGTGAAGCCTGCGCATGGTTGCTTGAGCATGGGTCGCAGGATCGCAATGCAGCAGGAGGAGCCAGTGTGAACTTCATGATGCTGTTCGGCTATCTGTGTGGTGGCTGGATCATGGGTCGATCAGCGCTTAAAGCAGCAGAACTGTTGCAGGCAGGTAAAGGAGATGAGGCCTTTCTGAAAACAAAGCAGGTGACAGCACAATTCTATTTTGATCACCTGTTGTCACGCACTGGCAGTTATCTTATGACGATTCAGGCAGGTAGCGAAAGTATGATGGCGCTGGATGTGGAGCAGTTCTGAATATCCCTGGTATTCACAAAGCTTGCTGTCACGAAAAAAAAGACGCCACGCAAAAATGCGTGACGCCTGAGTGATGCCAGTATCCCGGCGGGCGCCGGTAGCTGACTTCGAGGAGATTGAATACCACGGAGATGTGGGTGCTTACATTTCCCTCGATAAATCACGTTAGTCCTGTATCTGCTTAATGTGGTCGCGGCAGATAAGAACTAACTGAGTGAGAAATATCATACTGCACCTTACGCCAAGCTTAAGCGCAGATTAAGGTTTTGCTAAGGTTGAAAAGGAATACCCAGACAGGGAGTTTAATCGCGAGTGCCGGCATATTGCCTGCAGGTGATGCGAACTATTTTTGCAACAAATCGACGCGAACAGGGTTTAGAAAGTGTACCCCATTGTCGCTGGTATTTTGTTTAAATCGTTGCTTAACCCGTCGGTAAAGTTCCTCACTGAGACAGTTTTGGTTGTACGTGGTATTGATGATGCGATTTTCAAATTCGGCAAAGTCTTGGTATCGTCTTGGTGTATTAAAAAATATTTCCTCGACGAGTCTGAAGAGACCATCATCGACAGCTTTTTCTAACGTGTTAAACGCGGTCTTGCGAACTTCTTGTTCATCATTGAATAAACGCAGAATTTCGTTAAATTCCCCTGCATAAACCGGTTCGGAAATATAAGCCAGGCCTGCCGGTTTTAACACCCGTCTGATTTCCCGTAATGATTGTCCCATGAGTGCTGTGGGTATGTGGTGGAGTGATTTGAACATCAACACCACGTCGACTGACTCATCATCCAAGGGAATATCCTGCGCGCCGGAAAGACCAAATGTCACATTGGGCAAATCCGTTATCTTCAGGTTTTTATCGTGGGCAATTTCATCAACTTCCAAAGCGGTTATCTTTCGGTTTACACCGGTTGTTGCGATGTCGCGGGTTTTCTGGGCATTGCCACAGCCCAATTCCAATATGTGCTTGTGATCCAACGACAATAGACGGTTGTATATTTTGGTTTCAGGACACGAGAGGTCAATTTTTTCGGCTGCAATTCTCACCTGCCGGACAGCCTCCTAGACGTGTGCCGCGACCATCACTCGCTTGTTATGGCGTAGCTGTTCGTAGGCATCCTGCGGTGGTTCGAGCAAGGTGACAGTTGAAAACCCGACTTTTTTCAACAGCCACATCAGTGCATCAAGACTGGGTACCAGGCTGATGCCGGTGACACTGGCTTCGGGCCCATGGGTGTCATCCATTTCATCGATGATACCGAAACTCCCTTTAAGCGGGCGAACGTACTGGTAACTTCCATAATCCACAAAACCGGTCATACCGGGGACAATTTGAGTCTCAATGATGCACAGATTTTTGCATAGCTCACGGCAGACACGCAGCGCACCAACCGGGTTTTCCAGATGGTAGAGCAAACCCAACATCATTACGACATCAAACTGGCCCAGTTGATTCCGGTTTAGTTCGTGTATGTCTCCTTGCTGAAAGGATAGTTGCTCCAGGTTATAGATGCTGGAGATCAGCGTGGCATCATCCACATGTGTTTGGCGTGCATCAATCCCCAACACAGGCGCGAAACCGGCACGTGCCATATTGACCGAAAACCAACCCTGGTGGGAGGCCAGGTCCAGGGCGGACAAACCCTGTCGTTCCGTTCCCAGATTTCTATCCAGGTAAGACTCCAGCATTTGCCAGCGTGTATCGTGGATTACATGGATATCGGCGTCGTGATAGGTGGACGTTGAACTGCCATCAGGCAAATCATAGGAATAGAACCACTCCCTTGAGTGTGCCTGTTCGATCAATGTGGACATTGGTAACTCCGATATGAAATGAGCGGTGGAATTATGCCAGTAGGCAGGTCAGAGAACCAGTATCGCTGTAATCGATCGATGACAAATACCACTGCGCACGAAACAAAATGCTGAAAAACACCGGCCACGCGATTTATACCGATATCTGTTTGCCATATCCGGAAACTGATGACTACTTTGAGGCGACAGACAGCTCAAGCACAACCCACTGCTTATCCTCGGATTCAACTTCCTTCGCAGATGCAATCACAACGCGGCTCTCGGCAAATTGACCGCTGGACAGAAAAGCATCCTTTATTACCTGCGCTCTTGCCTGGGCAAGATCTGCCAGGTCCTGGTCACTGACGTTTTCGGCATCTAGCAGTTGATTCCACAGCGCGGTGGCATAGGCCAGTTCATCGAGCACGACGGGAGCTTCAGGGTCGGAAGCGGGTGGGACGGTATGTTGTGCCTTTATGCTGCTGCGATCCACATCCGGAAAACGTTCGCCGAACATGTTTTCGACCACAGCGCGTATCTCGTCATCACGCATCATCGCCTGGTCATCCTGGGAACCAAATTCTTCGCCAAGACGTTCGGTGGCCACCGCGATGAGTTTTATCTTTTTCAGCGCATCAGTGTCGACGCCCCGGTCCATTACACCGCTGATCTCGATGACCAATTCAGGACGTTGCTGTAGTGCTTCTTCCAGTTGGGCAACTTTTTCCAGTTCAGGTGGTGTCAGGTCGGAACGCCCGGCCAGGAATTCGAACTGACCCAGGTCTTCTGAGTCGATACCAATCAGCTTGCCCAGCAGACGAAATGGAGCAGAAACCAGCTTGGTAATCATGCCGGAAAGAGCCTGCCAAACCACGCCACCGATCTGGAATTCCGGGTCATTGACATCACCTTCGACCGGTAGATCTACCTTGATAACACCATCGGCATCCTTCAATAAACTGACTGCCAACCCAAGGGGCAAGCTGGCTGCGTCGGGGTGGTCAACCTTTTTGCCCAATTCCAGGTCTCTCAGTACCATGTTGTTGCGACCATTTAGCAGTCCTTTCTCAATCACGTAACCCAGATCGAGATTCAGTTTGCCCTGGTCAATTTCACGTCCTGCAAACTGCACTGTGTAGGGTGAGAGGTTTGACATCAGCAGGTTGCGAAATTCAACTGTCATGTCGGTGTGGTGGATTGGATCCAGCACGTTCATGCTTCCGTTGATACGCGCAAGGCCATATTCATCCACCTGTCCTTCAAGTTTGATATTGGCCGGCGCATCGCTGGCGGTGTCGATAGTGGAAACATGGCCT
>CBDTVF010000190.1:0-6313 GCA_965363775.1 uncultured Gammaproteobacteria bacterium | reverse complement strand
TGGATGCCCCCATTTTCCCAGACTTCGGCCGGTCCCCTCCATGAACCATTGTCCTGCAGACCGCCATAAACGTGGTAGGGCAGGTCGTTATCAACGGCTATATGGTAAAACTGGGCAAGTGGCAGGTTTCTCACAAAACGGAAGGTCTCACCCCGATCATGACTGATGGCGAGACCACCGTCGTTACCGAATATCAGGTGTGTGGAATCGTTTGGGTTTATCCAGTAGGCGTGGTTGTCGATATGGATGGTATTGCCCGTAGCGCAACAGTTAATGACAGGGTTAAACGTAAAAGTCTTGCCACCGTCAATGGACACACGAACGCGTGTTCCTATGTTGTACAGTATGTCTGCATTTTGGGGGTCGGCGGCCAATTCGGTGTAATAGAACGGACGGTCGGCAACATTGTATTCTTCGTTGACCTTGTTCCAGCTGTCACCACCATCATCTGAACGTAAAAGGGCACTTTTTTCGGCTTCAACCAAAGCGTAGACGCGTTTTGGGTTGGCCGGAGACAGCGCAAACGCCATGCGTCCTAACTCACCTTCGGGCAAGCCATCCTCTTCGGTCTTTTGCTTCCAGCTTTTACCGCCGTCATGGGTAACATACAAACCGGAGCCTTCACCACCGGATTTGAAATGATAGGGCCAGCGCCGAAATTGCCACATTCCGGCAAACAGTTTGTCGGGATTAACCGTGTCGATCTTGATGTCCGTCGCACCGGTTGTGTCATTGACATACAGAATACGTTGCCAGGTCTTGCCGCCGTCGGTGGTTTTATAGACGCCACGTTCCTCGTTCGCACCCCATAGGGTACCCATGGCTGCGACGTATGCAATTTCAGGATTATCCGGGTGCAAAGCGATGCGGTTGATACGTTCGCTATTGGCAAGCCCCATCAGTTGCCAGCTTTTACCGGCATCGGTAGATTTGAAAACACCACCACCAATAGATGTGGAGTTACGCACATTACCTTCACCTGTACCCACCCAGATAATATCCGGGTTGGACTGGTTGATAGCCACAGCACCAATGGATGCCACCGGTTGGTCATCAAATACCGCTTTCCACGTCAATCCGCCATTTTCTGAAATCCAGACGCCACCGGTCGCCGCACCCACAACAATATGATTTGGGTTGGAAGCCAATGCATCGATGGCAGCCACCCTTCCGCTGATGGCGGCGGGCCCGATTGCGCGTGCTTTGAGCCCTTCCATCAGGCTGGCATCCAGTGCTGCCCAGGTGTTGAGGCTTACGAGCATGGCCAAAATTGCTGAAGCGCTTCGCAGATGATCTACAAAACTGTGTTTGATGAGAGTGGTCATTGTGTGGTTTTACCTTTTTCTATCCACTGGAAGGGCAGCGTGCCAGGGTCTTTGTTGATGGACTTTTTGTCAATCAACTTGTGCCGAGTTCAGTGTAAAAAGCGTCAGTTTACAGCTTCCCATTTCAGATACATAGTTCAAATAAAAATAGGACTTACTTCGATGTGGTTTTGTCAATTTTTTCGCGTTTATCGCATGGACGGTAGTAATTTCCTGACAAACGGTACTTGAGCTTCACCCCCAGCCTGTTTTTGTCCCCTATACTAGATGTATCTGCAATACATGATTTAAATACCGACGGAGATATCTTCCGAAGGTCTAAAAGGAAAGGGGTTTTCCTTAGTAAAGGTCACCATTGAAAAAATGTAATTCGTCGCAATTACATGGATGTGAGTCAGCACTAATAAAAGGATTTAGAGTCAATGATCGGGAAACCCGAGGATCATTGGCTTACTCTCGTGCACCCTCAAAAACCCAACACCTACACCACCATTTACATTGGCATTCGCCCGTTTTGACCGTAGACCCGTCAGACCTGAACCGGTGCGGACCATTTTATGGTTTGGAGCTGAAACAGTGAAAAATAATCCTTTTAAGAATAATGGGCTGACATTGCTCGAGTTGATGATAACCCTGGCAATAGCAGGCATTTTAATTGCTAGCGCTGCGCCCAGTTTCAGACAGAGCATTCAGAATACCCGGATGGTGACACAGGTCAACGAGCTACAGGCTGCGCTAAGCCTGGCCCGCAGTGAAGCCATTAAACGTAATGAGAATGTCACCGTATGCCGGAGCAGCGATGGCGCAAGTTGCACAGGTAACTGGCAGGACGGATGGATCGTTTTTGTGGATATCGACGTTGATGGCACTGTCGATGTGGTTGGTGATTCGGATTGCACTCCGGATGAAGATGAAGACTGTGTGTTGCGTGTCCGCGAGAGCCTGTCTGGTGGCAACACGCTCGCATTCAGTCAGACCAATGTCATATTTGCCACGAATGGGATCGCAACGTCCGGTGTCAATGGTGTGTTTACGCTTTGTGATTCACGCGGAACCGACAAAGCCAAAGGGCTGGTCATTGGCTTGTCTGGTCGACCGCGTCTTGCAATTAGTACTGATAACCTGGATTGTTCATGATGAAAACTAATCACAACACTCAAAAAAGAATCAACCGCCAGTCAGGCTTTAGCTTATTGGAGGTTTTAATATCAATCGTTGTTACCTCGGTCGGCTTGCTCGGCTTGGCCGGTATGCAGGCAGCGGGCTTGAGAAGTAATCACAGTGCATATCACAATTCTCAGGCCACTGTGCTTGCCTATGATATGGCCGACCGGATGCGTGCCAATGCAGAATTCATGTCTTTGTATTCAACAGAGACGCCAACGCAGGTCGCAGCATGTAATGGTGCTGGTTGCAGTACCGCAGACCTGGCAAAGAATGATTTATTTGATTGGAATGCCGAGCTGGTAGCTGCCATACCGGGTGCGGTTGGTACTGTCACGCTGGTCGGAACAACTTATACGGTCAGCGTCAGTTGGGATGATAACCGGGACGGTGCAATTGACGCGAACGATCCTAATTTCCAGGTGGCCTTTCAACCATGAACATCAAACATCTGAATTCTCAAAGAGGTCTTTCCCTAATAGAGTTAATGATCGCCATTACGCTGAGCATACTTATTGTGGCGGCAATGATTGGCCTTTTTGTTAATTCAAAAGAGAACTATCGCATGAACGAAAACATGTCACGTCTGCAGGAAAATGCGCGCTTTGCCGTGTCATTCATGGCAGGGGACATTCGAATGACAGACTACCGCGCGTGTGTGACGGCGGATCGTCTTCCCACCAGTATCAGTGGTGTAAATGACGGTGGTTTAAATGGTTCTGATTCTGTCACGATAGTCTGGCAATCCAACCCCTGTGCCGCCGCAACCTCGACAGTGACAACCACGTATTCGATTCAAAATGGCGAATCCGGTAGTCCCTCACTTTTCAGAAATGTCGACGGCACTGACCAGGAGTTGGTTGAAGGCATACAGAACCTGCAAATTCTATATGGTCTGGATACGGTTGATGTTGATGATTCTCCAAATTTATTTACTGCTGCCACTGCCAATCTAGCCCAGGCAGTCAGTGTCAGGATTATACTGACTGCACAAACCCTGGAGTCAAACCTTGCGGTGGATGGCGGCAGGATCAGCCGAAATTTCACCTCAACTGTCACATTACGAAATCGTTTGCCGTAGGGCAAGAGAGAGTCTGATTATGTCTGGAAATAAGCAAAAACAAACGGGTGTTGCATTGATCGTTGGTCTGCTGATGTTATTACTGCTGACCATCATTATGATAAGTGCAGTACAGGTCACGATCCTTGAACACCGGATGGTGTCCAACATGCAGAACAAGAATGTCGCCTTTCAGGCTGCAGAAACAGCTTTAAGAGAGGCTGAGGCCTTAATACAAGGCGGTTCGGTTCAATTCAACCCGCTCAGACTATATGCGGTAAATGCTGAAGATTCAGCGGTACCATTCCGTATTACGGATGAACTGAGTTGTACCAATGGTTTGTGTACCAGGAGCGGGGTAATCGTACCCGGTGAGTTTCCTGATGTAGGCGAAGATGACATGGCGGTCGCCACAACGAATCTGGCAACTATTAGCAAGGAACCACGCTACATTATCGAGCTGATTGGAACTGAACCCAGCCCTTTTTCGGACAGGATTTACGCGATATTTCGTATATCAGCACGTGCCTGGGCAGGCGACAACAGCGAAGTTCAATTGCAATCAACGTATCGTCTCCACGCCTTAGCAGTGCTCTGAATAAACTGCCAGCGAATTTAATTCCAGGATAAATATCATGCGAAACATAACCAAACATAAATTGATCACAGGTAGCCTGATTCTATTACTGACCAATTTAGCTTCTGCCGCAGCAATATTCACACCCGGTTCACAGCCCACGGGCTGGATGTCGAAACCGGCTGTCAGCTATTACGACCTTACATCGGGAACTGAGTCTTTCTATCAGGTGGACTTCCGTAAAAACAATTGGTCGGGAAATGTGTTGGCAAAAGATATTAATATCGAGGCAATAATCCAGACGACGGGCCCCTGGGATGATGTGGATCCAACGCTTGCCACAGCGGCATCTTTGCTGAATAGCGCTAATTATAACACCGGTCGAAAAATAGTCACTTTCGGTGGGGCTTTTCGTTGGGGCAGTATGACAGGTGACGAACAAGCTGCCTTGGGTTCAGAGGAGGTTCTCAACTATATCCGTGGTGATCGATCGAATGAAGAACCCAATGGGGAATATTTTTACCAGAGGGAAGGGGTTCTTGGTGATCCCATGCATTCCACCATCAATTATTGGGATGACGGAGTCAATAAAAGCCTGTTTGTGGGTGTAAATGACGGTATGTTGCATGTATTCAATGCTGATACCGGCGCGGAACGGTTTGCCTACATACCGTCAATGCTGATTCCAAACCTGAGTAGACTTACCCTAAAGAACCGCGTTCATACATATTTTGTAGATGGTCCGCTCAGTATTAAGAAAATCACCGGTAGCGCTAAAACCGTTCTTGTTGGCGGGCTTGGTGCTGGCGGTGCGGGTTTATTTGCACTGGATATAACATCGGTCGCCGTAAATGATGAGGCGTCTGTTGCCGATAAGGTTATGTGGGAAATCACAGCGACCGGGGATTTTGCAAATCTTGGCCATACCTATGGAACTCCGGTTTTTACAAGGTTGAGTAACGGAAAAGCCGTCGTCATCATTGGTAATGGTTATGTGAATGCCGGCAATGGTCATGCGGTTTTATATATTATCGATGCTCTTACAGGTGCCAGAATCAGCGAAATTGACACCGGTTCCGGCTCAACGGGCAGTCCCAACGGTCTGTCATCGCCAACATTGGTTGATGGTGATGCCAATACCATTGCCGAATATGCCTATGCGGGTGATATTGATGGGAATTTATGGAAGTTTGACCTGGGCAACAGCACATCAAGCCTGGTGTATACAACGTCACCAGCCCAGGCCATCTCCACTGCTCCGGCTGTTCATGCACATCCAAATGGTGGTTACATGATCGCCTTTGGGACGGGACGAATTCTCACATCGGGTGATCAAGGCGATCAAAACGACCACTATGTTTATGGTGTATGGGATGGCGCACCGGATGGCAATACAACATTTGCCAAGCCAGAATTAGTCTTGCCTGGCGTTGACGACCCCCGCTATCGTGGAATGAATGACATTGATGGCGGCGGAGTTGAGCGGGAAATTGACTGGTCGAAGCATAAAGGCTGGAAGGTTAAGCTTCCGCCGGGTGAGCGTGTTGTTGGTGAAAAGCCTTTTGCCCATAATGGTCGCTTTTATTTTCTGGCGACCAACCCTACAACCGATCCTACTGAAAACTGGTTACATGAGTTGGTTTTTCTATCGGGTGGCGCACCGTTGATACCCATCTGGGATCTTAGTAAACCGCTCAATGGAATAGGTAATGAAGATAAGGTGACTATGGATGGAACATCTCTGGTTCCAATTGCCAAGCACCTCGGATTTGGTGCGTTTTCTCAGCCGCTGTTGGTTCTAGGTGATGCACTAACTACAACCTTATATGCATTTCATCCTGATTTACCGGTATTCAATGGTGTTCCAACACCGCCGGACGACCCGGGTGTATCGGCTGGGCACTTTGATTACGATATTTACTATTACGAGGCAGCAGATGGTGACGAGAATGTGGTGCCGGACTTATCGGACAGCGTTACCGTGCTTTACTGTCAAAAACCCAAGGATGCTTCCAAGCACCTGGACGAGGTATACAAGGGGTGCCAAGATGCTAATGCGATCGACGTAACACCCGGTTATACGTGGTTAAGTGACTACTCTTCCGGCGGTGCCAAGTGTAAATGGGATGAAAAGAAAGAAGAATGGAAGAAAGATGAAGAGTGGTTGACGCTAACCTGCAACCGGGT
>CBDTVF010000189.1:0-6382 GCA_965363775.1 uncultured Gammaproteobacteria bacterium | reverse complement strand
AGACCCCCGCATGAATAACCTCGGAATTTCGACTTGATGTCTGCGTGCCAAATGCACTCTCTGCTTCAAGAATAAGAACTTCACGGCCGGTGAGCGCGAGTGCCCTTGCGATCGCGAGACCGACCACGCCGGCCCCGACAACAACGCATTCGACTTTCTCACTCATACCGCAAGGGCCTCAACGCCATCCATATGGCCCAACAACAAAACTGGTGCTTTCCCCGAGAAGTCATCACCCCTGTACCTGGCGATCAGGGCAGCGGTCTCGCCAAGCAGCGCTATCATTTTTTTCATGGCAATCTCTTTTCGGAAAACGATCACAAGTGTATGAGGAAAAAAACCGTTCGTCATGAACTATTTTGAGTTAGGCTACAGCGTTTAATTTTTGCAGGATGATGTGTGAGTAAAACAGACGTAGCCCAAAGAACCAGGCCGGTTTGGTCTCTGCTTTTTGTGGCATGGATACTGGTGACCATTGCAACGCTGGGCAGCCTTTTTTTTAGTGAAGTGATGGGCATTCCGGTATGTGAATTGTGCTGGTATCAGCGTGTTGCCATGTATCCCCTGGTGGTCATTCTGGCCCTTGGCCTGTTCCCATATGATCCCGGGGTGGTGCGGTATGCGGCGGCGCTGGCAAGCGTGGGATGGCTCATCGCTTTATACCAGGTACTGCTGGTCATCGGAATCATCCCGGAAAGTGCTCAGCCCTGCGTGCAGGGTATTCCCTGTTCGGAAACCCACATTTCATTACTCGGTTTTCTAAACATTCCTACCTTGTCTTTTTTGACCTTCACTCTCATTGGAATTTTGCTGTTTTACACGCATAAAATGGAAACATCATGAACCAAAAAACAATTTTTATCGCCGTAGCAGGGATACTTTTACTGGCCTTCTTTATGGCCACGATGATTTATCGGAACCATCAGGGTACTGTGCAAGATGGAGCCACCAGCCAAAACCAGGCTATAGTGGAAAGGCAAGGTGCGGCCACCAAGGGACCTGCTGACGCCAGGGTGACCATAGTCGAATTTTTGGACCCGGCCTGTGGTACTTGCAGGGATTTCCTGCCCTATGTGAAGCAACTGATCAGCAAGTATCCGGGCCAGGTGAGGGTGATGGTGCGCTATGCCCCGCTACATCCGGGTTCAGACCAGGTGGTTAAAATGCTGGAAGCGGCACACCAACAGGGCAAATTCTGGCCAGCCCTGGAAATATTGTTCAACAACCAGGATCGCTGGATCGTCAATCATAATTCTCAGCCAATGCGTGCCCTGAACATATTGAACTCATTGGATATTGATCAGGAAAAACTGGCAGCTGATATGAATCGCCCCGAAATAGCACGGACCATTCAGCAGGATGTTCAGGATGGCCAGACACTGAATATCCGCGCAACACCGGAGTTTTTTGTTAACGGGCGCCCATTGCCGAGCTTTGGTATTGCGCAGTTAAATCAGTTGGTCAAAGAGGCCGTGACCGACGCTTATTGAGATTTGAGGAATTATTATGCAACTTGACCACGTCAATATCAGTGCTCCAGCTGAACTCCTGGAAAAAGTCAGGGCTTTCTATTGCGATGTCCTTGGTCTCACAGAGGGGTTTCGACCAAATTTTTCAAATGATGGCTATTGGTTATATTCAGAAGATAAAGCAATCATCCATCTTTTTGTGAGTTCCCGTCATCACGAGAATGAAAAACAGGGTTATTTTGACCACTTTGCCTTGCGGACCACCGGCCTGGCAAAAGTGCTTGAGCAGTTAGATACGTTCAGCATTGAGTACCGTACCAGCTATTTACCTGAAATCAGTCTGACTCAAATTTTTTGTAAAGACCCATCCGGCACCGGTGTCGAGATCAGTTTTCTTAATGAACCGCTCTGATACACCCGGTTTTCATATCTGCTTATCTGTCACTAATATAGTTAACTGGAACGCCTATATCCGAATTTGATGTGCGTACCATCACCAGCCCATTTGGAAAGTTATCACTCTTCGGTTGTACTTCGAAGGCAAAACCCTTGTACTTAACACCGTTATCCAGGGTAACCAATACCGGTATTTCTTCCTCAAAAACACACGGTGCGTCTTTTTGTATTGCACGGGTCAACTGGGTCTGAACCTTGTCCAAGTCCACTTTAGTCATACATATCTCCTTACAGATTCTGTCAATTCAGCTACCATCCTAGCTTATTAAAGGCTTAAAAGGTAAAAACTGATTTATTGGTATATATGGGAAGGTGGTTTTTCCGTCAGGAGTGTGTGTTTTACATAAAAGAAAGGACCAGCAAGGGGTCAGCTGGTCCTTTCATCGAAGCTCAACACAAGGGGAGCGTCGAGCCTCAATACGAAAATGGCATAAGGGGGAACGCCAAATTCGATTCTGTAGACCCTTTCGGGTCAAATTCAGAAAAATACATCCGTAAAGAAAATTCACCCCTACATTTGTTAAGTTTAGCGCAAATAAATCTAAAATTATATACATGAATACGGACCAAGCCTTGATTTATTAAATACTCAGGATGATCACCTGTTTTTAGAGGATGAACGTAGTGCATCCACGGAAAATGTGGCGATATCACCATCCGGAGTCTTCATCGGCTGGCCTTCGGACGGTGCAAAAGCCGTGCCGTATATCACTTCAAAACTGGCTGGATAACGGTCGTTACGGCGGAATTGTTCATAGGTCCGCAGCATTTTTTCCAACTGGGTCTTCCCGGTCAGTCCACGCAACCTGTGGCTGGCTACATTGTGAGAACCTAATCCCTTAAGGTCGCGCATCAGTGAATGAACATCGGGGTACTCAAGTGTCAGTCGTTCGGCATCCATCACCGGTTCGCGGTAACCGGCGGCCAAAAGTTCGTCACCAATATTGTGCATGTCCGGGTGATCATTGACGTGTGGCAGGTCATCCACGGCCCGCCACGCCTGTTTGAGTTCGTGCAGTGTATCCGGTCCATAGCAGCTAAAGACAAGCATGGCATCCGCTTTCATGATGCGTCGAAACTCGCAAATAATCGCGGGTAAATCATAACTCCATTGCAAAGCGAGATTGGAAAATACCAGGTCTACACTTCGCGATGCCAATGGCACGCAGTGCATATCCGCACATATTTTTGACAGCCTGGCATCGACACTGTTATCAAGCCCTTCTCTTTTCCCTGCTTCGAGCAACATGGCGGGCGCCCAATCCAGCGAAATGACATTTGCCTTCTGAAACTGTGCCGCCAGCGAATGGCTGGCTGAACCGGTACCGCTGCCAAGATCGAGTATCATGCCGGGCTCAAGACGTTGAAACTCAATTCTTTCCAATAACCTTGATTCGATTTCACGCTGCAACACAGCATGCTCATTATAGCTGGATGCGGCACGGTCGAACGACTGCCTCATCGCTTGTTTGTCCAGTGGTGTCAGGCTCATACCATTTGCCCTGCGTGTAAAAACCCGCGAATGATAGCCTACTTCGGCGTAGTTTCTTACATAAATGAGGACAAACAACCGACTTGATGCCAAGCAAACCGCTGATTTGAACTTACCGGGTATTGGAGTACAAACAACATACTAAAACGACAGCTCAACAAATGATGTCACAAAAAGCTCAAATACCACAGTCGGCAAGCGGTCATGGCCCCTCAACCTGAGAATCTCCAACGGCTTGACGGTCGCTGGTGGCGAACCGCACTGGATTACCTGTTACCACCGCGTTGTGTGCTCTGTGGCCTGTCCTCAACCTCGATCTGTATCTGTCCAAGCTGCGAAACTGACCTGCCACAGCCCGGCCCGCATTGTTATCAGTGTGGTCTTCCATTGGGTTCAACTTTGGATAGAATCTGTGGTGCCTGCATTACAAACACACCACCATTCACACGTACGGTTTACCCATTGCAATACCGGTTTCCTGCAGACCGGTTGATACAGGCATTTAAATTCAGGCGGCAACTTGCAGCAGGCAGGGTTTTGAGTCACCTGCTAAGTGAATATGTCTCTGCCAATTATTTTTATCGTCCGGATGTGCTGATCCCCGTACCGCTGCACAACTTGAGAATGACAAAACGCGGCTTTAACCAGGCATGTGAACTGGGCAGCTATGTCGGCAGGGTACTGGACATTCCATTGCTGACCACTGCCCTGAGGCGACACCGGCACACGCAAGCACAATCTGGCCTGAGTCGTAAGCAACGCCGAAGAAACGTGCGTGGTGCTTTCTACTGGCATGGCCCAATTCAACCAGGTCGTCACATCGCCCTGATCGATGATGTTATGACCACGGGGACGACGGTTACCGAATGCACCAGGGTGCTGAAAAAAGCCGGTGCAAAACGCGTGGATATATGGGTGGCGGCCCGTGCGATGCCCGGCAACCGTTAGTGTAGTGTCAACCCTATAACGTAGGATCAGGCCTCACTCATCATGGGCAAGAACTGCCCAGCGCTCATGATCACACCACTTACCATTGATCTTCAGCAGACGTGGCGAAAATCCTTCATATTGAAACCCTGTGGACTGCGCCATTGCAATAGAAGCCAAATTCCCCGGCTGTATATTGGCCTCGAGCCGATGTAGACCCAACGCCTCAAAGGCATGGCGGATCACTTGTAACATACCCTCTTTCATATAACCCTTTTCAGCCTGGCCGACGACACCAAAATAGCTGACATAAGCGCCACACAAGGCCTCATAGGTAATGACATTAAGGTTGATCACACCGCAAATGACACCATCCTGTATACGCTTTACAAGGAACCCGGCTTCATTGTCCCGCTTAAGACGTTTCATATAACGCATCCAACCCACATGATTTTTCGGTGCTGAAACCCAGGGATAATGCAGACCAACGCTTTCCTGCATCGCGGCCAGAAATGCCTGTTCATCGGCAGCCTCCGGGGTCTGAATACGGGTTCTGTAACCTTGCATGGACAGCATTTTTAATTGACCGCGTAATTCGCCAACAAACCGACCCAAATGACCAGGCCGACCCAGTTGTTATTCAAAAAAGCCCGGAAACAGACATCACGGTCGCGATTTCTGACCAGGTATTGTTGCCTGGCAAACAAAACCGCAGCAATCGACACACCAACGAACCACGGCGTTGAAAACTGCAGCTTAAAACCCAGCAACACCAGCAGGGCTATCATTATTATTTTCAATAAACGCAATATTGAAAGATCGTAACGGCCAAACAAAATTGCAGTTGATTTCAAACCAATAGAGATATCGTCATCACGGTCCACCATTGCGTACAGGGTGTCGTAAATCACCGACCAGATCACATTGATAAGCAAAATCAACCAGGCAATGGATGCGACATAGCCGTTCTCCGCGGCAAAAGCCATCGGTATACCCCAGCCGAATGCCAGTCCAAGAACCACCTGCGGTAAATGTGTCCAGCGCTTGAAAAATGGATAGGTAGATGCCAGTAACGCGCCGACAAAAGCCAGCTTGATGGTCAGTGCATTGGTCATCAAAACCAAACCAAAAGCCAGCAACATCACTACAAAAAAGACAACCAGGGCCTGACGAACGGTCAACTCCCCGGAGGCCAGCGGTCTGCTGCGTGTACGTTCCACATGCGGATCGAAATCCCGGTCGGCCACATCATTCATGATGCAACCCGCCGCGCGCATCAGCACGACGCCGGTACAAAATATCAGTACATTCTTGATCGAAGGATGACCTTCACCCGCTATCCACAAAGCCCAGAGCGTCGGCCATAGCAACAAAAGTATGCCAATCGGTTTATCAAACCGCATCAGTCGCCACAAAGCGTTCCATTTCACTCGCATGTGCAGAATTGTATGGCAAAAAACAATACAATGCGCGCCATGGAACTTATAGACATTGGTTGCAACCTGACCCACGACTCATTCGATATCGACCGGGACAAGGTTATTGAAGCGGCACATCAGGCCGGTGTGACCCGGATGATTGTCACGGGTGCCAGCGCTGAGGGCAGCCTGGCAGCATCGCAATTGGCCAAGGAGTGGCCACAGCAACTGTTTGCAACCGCAGGCGTGCACCCGCACCATGCTTCCGACTACGATGATGAAACGGACACCTTGCTGCGAGATCTGGCAGGTCGGAAAGCGGTAGTTGCTATCGGGGAAACAGGGCTGGATTACTTTCGCGATTTCTCTCCACGCGATGCTCAGCGGGATTCATTTGAACGACAGATTCAAATTGCAATTGAAACCGGTTTGCCATTTTTCCTGCATCAACGCGACGCCCATGATGATTTTGTCGCCATACTCAAACAATACCGTGACCGCTTGACTGAGGTGGTCGTGCATTGCTTCACCGGCAGCAAAGCTGAATTGCATGAATGTCTTGATTTGAATTGTCATATCGGAATCACCGGCTGGCTTTGCGATGAGCGCCGGGGGACGCA
>CBDTVF010000188.1:0-6399 GCA_965363775.1 uncultured Gammaproteobacteria bacterium | reverse complement strand
ATGACAGGCTCCGATCCCGTGCGTAATGAATTACGCACCCTACGTTACTTCGAACTGTCAAAGGAGCAGTGCGGCCAATTCCACGGTGAAACTGCACAAGTCTGAATCAGGTGGATCGGCACGACGGCTAAGTCCAGTTTTAGTGACTAAAAAACGTGGACTTAGCAACAGCAGACTAATATCCTACGCGCATTCCCGCTTTCATGAAGGACCCCAATAATGCAATTGAAATCCTTGGTTTTGCTAGCAGGCCTGGCAGCCACCCCTATGATCTGGGCTGAAGAAGATCCCTATCTATGGCTTGAACAAGTGGACGATGAAAAAGCACTCGATTGGGTCCGTGCTGAAAATGCATCTACGGCTGAACGCCTGAAAAGCGGCCCGTTATTTGACGAACTCTATGCCGATGCCAGGGCAATCCTCAATTCATCATCCCGGCTTCCCAATATCTACCAGCAAGAAGACTGGCTTTATAACTACTGGCGTGATGAGAAGAACCCCAGGGGTATTTTCCGACGTACTAGTCTGACCGAATTCACTTCTGACGAACCCGAATGGGAAGTCGTCATCGATATCGATGCTTTAAACAAAAAAGAGGACAAACAGTGGGTTTTCAAAGGTATGCGCTGTTTGTCGGAGCACCCGGAACATTGCATTGTTCAATTATCCCCCGGTGGCGGTGACGCGGTCGTTTCACGGGAGTTTAATTCCGTCACCAAAACCTTTGTTGAAAAGGGTTTCTTTGTACCCCTTGCCAAAGGCTATGTCAGCTGGATTGACGCCGAAACGGTTTTTGTCGGCACCGACTTTGGCGAGGGCTCGATGACTGAATCCGGTTACCCGAGAATGGTCAAACGCTGGAAACGGGGAACCCCGTTGGGTGATGCAGAGCTGCTTTATACAGCTGAGGCAACGTCTTATATGGTCCGTGCCTCCCGCCTGCACTCCAGCGGTGACGATATCGATATCGTCCGTGACGGCACCACATTCTGGACATCAGAACAGTACCAGTTGATTGACGGTACCAGGCAACACCTCGAGATACCTTCGTCGGCAACTATCAGTGGTGCCTTCCAGGGCCGGCTAATCATATCGTTGAAGGAAGACTGGAAGCGTGGGGAAGCAACGTTTCCTCAGGGCGCAGTATTGATTGCCGATACCACCGCATTGCACGCCGGCGGTAAGGGGGTCATCGATGTGCTGATCGAGCCAGATCAATCTACCGTTGTAGAGTCGGTGGATACTACAGATTCCACGATTCTGGTCACCGTACTTGAAAACGTTCGCGGTAAAGTCTACCGCTTCAACTCAGGGTCGGAGGGTCATTATGAGCGCAGCCTGATCAATTTCCCTGATAACGGATCTCTCGAAATTATCAGCACAGACGATGCCAGCGGTAACTTCTTCGCGCGTTATGAATCATTTACGAGCCCGCCCGCCTTGTACCATGTCACTTCTTCGGATTGGCAACCGCAAAAAATCAAAAACCAGTTACCCAGCTTTGATGGCGACCGGTATCAAACCGAACAGTATTTCGCAACATCGGCAGACGGAACCAGGATACCGTACTTCGTGGTGCTCCCCAAAGATGCAAAACGGGATGGCAAAAATCCAACACATATCTTTTCATATGGCGGTTTTCGCATTTCATTGACGCCGTCTTACTCCGGTTCCTATGAGAACCTGTCTGGTGCCTACGGCAAATTGTGGCTGGACCGGGGCGGTGTGTTCGTGTTGGCCAATATCCGTGGCGGTGGTGAGTTTGGACCCCAGTGGCATGCCGCTGCTCTGAAGGAGAACCGGTACCTGGCGTTTGAAGATTTTGAAGCGATCGCAGAAGACCTGGTTAAACGCAATATCACTTCTCCTGAACACCTCGGTATTGAGGGCAGATCCAATGGCGGTCTGCTGGTTGGTGCCACCATGACCCGCCGCCCGGACCTGTATGGAGCGGTGATTTGCGGTGTGCCACTGCTGGACATGCAGCGATACCACAAGTTGCTGGCAGGGGCCAGTTGGATGGCTGAGTACGGTGACCCGGATGTGCCGGAAGAGTGGGCATACATCAAACAGTACTCGCCTTACCATAACCTCAAAAGCGGTGTGGACTACCCTCCGGTATTTTTCTACACTTCAACACGTGACGACCGCGTGCATCCAGGACATGCCCGCAAGATGGCGGCAAAGATGGAAGAACTGAATCAGGAAGTCTGGTACTACGAAAACCTGGAAGGAGGGCATGGTGGTTCCAGCACCAATGATCAACTGGCCTACCGGTTGGCACTGGCCTACTCGCACCTCTGGACTCAATTGAAATAACAGGACGGTTTAACGACAAGAGTGAAAATGAAACTGGCCGCACCTGCTACCAGAAACGTGAACGTACGGGGTGCAGAATTTTTGACAGGAGGAAATTTGCAAACAATCAATCAACCCCGGATGCGGATCGCTTTTATTGCGGTCCTGTTATTGCTGTTTTTAGGCGCTTGCAGTACCCCACCCCAGGATGTCGAGCAAACACTGCAAGGCACGGGTGGCATCAATGCCCTGCATCAACAAGACAAGCCCTACCTGATCCTGGTGTCGATTGATGGCTTTCGCTGGGATTACATGGACCGTTACCCGACTCCGAACATGGACAGGATAGCTGCATCCGGTTCCAGGGCAGAACGTCTGTTGCCAGTCTATCCAACATTGACGTTTCCAAATCACTACTCGATAGCGACCGGTCTTTACCCAACTCATCATGGGATTGTGGCCAATGAATTCCCTGACCATAAACGGGACAAGTGGTATTCACTGAAAAACCGGGAAGCGGTAGAAGACCGCTGGTTTTACGAGGGTGAGCCAATCTGGGTCACTGCGGAAACCCAGGGCATGGTATCTGCGTCCTTTTTCTTCGTTGGAACCGAGGCACCGATCAAGGGTGTTTCTCCCACTCACTGGCGTAGTTTTGATGAAAAAATACCGGGACAGGATCGTGTCGACCAGGTTCTTGCGTGGCTT
Organism: uncultured Gammaproteobacteria bacterium; assembly: GCA_965363775.1. Taxonomy (GTDB): domain Bacteria; phylum Pseudomonadota; class Gammaproteobacteria; order Xanthomonadales; family SZUA-36; genus SZUA-36. The sequence goes on along the minus strand of CBDTVF010000188.1, from coordinate 3,393 downwards.
GCAGAACCGGAAGAAAACCGGCCACACCTATATACCCTGTATTTTGAGGATGTGGACAGTCATGCTCACTGGCATGGGCCGGATTCGAAGGAGAGTATCGAGGCTATTGGTCGGGTAGACGATTACCTCGGGCGTCTGCTGAAGGGACTGGAAAAATTGCCACATGCAGACCAGGTCAATATCATTCTGCTCTCCGACCACGGTCTGGGCACCTATCGGAAAGACCAGCCACCCTTCATATTGGGTGACTATGTAGATCTCAAAAACACCCGTATCGTTGAGGGGGGCTCTTATCTGTACATGCACCTGGATCAAAGCGAGCCCGGTCGCGCTGCTGATATCGTGGAGACAGTGAACAAACACTGGAATCATGGACAAGCCTATTTACCCGGCACTGCGCCCGAGGCCTGGCATGTTGATGACAACCCACGTTTTCCGGATGTAATTCTATCGCCGGAACAGGGGTTTGCCGTGCTTTCAAGCGCTGATAAAACCCACAAAACCAACGCCGGCAATCATGGCTGGCCTCCTAAAGCACCGTCGATGCACGGCTTTTTTGTCGCCAGTGGCCCGAATATCAAGGCCGGTGTTCCGCTGGGCCCGGTCAACAATATTGACGTATACCCCTTCATGTTATCGCTGTTAGGGCTGGATGCGCCTGAGTTGATGGATGGAGACTCCAGCACTTTGGCGGTGATATTGAAACCAGACGAAGATTAGAGCAGCACGGATGCATGACCTCCCGGGGAATACCTACCACTTGATAGTGTAAAGGAAATAGTTTCTACTCTGGGATGACACGTCTCCCACCTATATGAAGGATCTGCAATGCTAAAAGCGATGAAACATCCCAGCCTGGTACCATTCAATGGTGATTTTCGCCTGTCAGAAGCACCTACGTTTGTTGAGAGCGTGGCGAGTAAAAAATCCTACAAAAAGCAGCTTGAGAAACTGGTTGACGAGCTTGATGATTTGCAACAGCGCTTATACGCAGCAGACAAACATTCGGTTTTATTAGTCTTCCAGGCCATGGATGCGGCGGGCAAGGACAGTACCATCCGTGCGGTGATGAGTGGTGTTAATCCTGCCGGTTGCCAGGTATTTTCATTCAAGCAACCCAGCGCCGAAGAACTTGATCATGACTTTTTATGGAGATCTGCCATACGTCTGCCACAACGTGGCCGAATCGGCGTATTCAACCGCAGCTATTATGAGGAAACACTGGTGGTTCGGGTACACCCAGAGTACCTCGGTGGTCAAAAATTACCGCAACCGGTAAACCTGGATGAACTATGGCAGGAGCGTTTTGAGTCCATTCGTGATCACGAGAAGCACCTGGCCCGTAACGGAACGATTGTGTTGAAATTCTGGCTAAATGTCTCCCAGGAGGAACAACGCAAACGGTTTCTATCACGGCTTGATGACCAGCGTAAAAACTGGAAGTTCTCGGCGGGTGACCTGGCAGAAAGTGCACTTTGGAAAGATTACATGCACGCCTATGAAGAGACATTGAATGCGACCTCGCGTCCTTGGGCACCCTGGTTTGCGATCCCCGCAGACGACAAGCCTTATATGCGATTGCAGGTGGCAGAAATTGTTGTCGAAACGCTTAAGAAATTGGATTTGCAGTATCCGGAAGTCTCTGAAAAACAGCTCGCAAAAATGCAGGCTATGCGGAAATTGTTGAAGTAAACTGGAAGTTGCCCCATTTGCATGGGACAAGGTCTCTAAATTTCTGGAACCGGCAATCTCCCCTGATGGTTCAACTGGTCTTTTTCAACTATCTTTACCAGTTGAGCAAGTACTTCATCAGGAAAATACCCAGCATCAGGAAAGCAATCGAAAGCTTGGCGGCTGTGCCCAGAACAAGGCCTATCCACACACCATAACCTGAGCGCCCGGCCTGCCGGGTGCCATGTCCTGCGGCCAGTTCCGCTGCTACTGCCCCGATAAACGGTCCGAGAATAATACCCGGCAAACCAAAAAATATTCCTACCACCGCACCCAGGGTGGCACCCCAAAAAGCCCGTGGACTCGCACCTAGCCGTTTTGCCCCGAACGCGGCAGCGAGGAAATCTATGATGATTGAAAAAACCGTGAGCACAGCGAGTACGGCAAGTGTCCCCCAGCCCACCGTTACGAAATCAGTGCTCCAGGCGGCCAGCAGCAAACCCGCAAACATCATGGGAATGCCGGGTATGACCGGCACAACCGTGCCAATCAAACCGCTGATGACAATCAAAACGGCTAACACCCACCAAAGTATTGTCCAGTCCATAGTATGGCCCGGGTCGCTCAGGTCATCCTGATGCGCGCAACTACGTAGGCATGGTCGCTGGGTTTATCACCCAAATGGCCAGGTTGCACACCCAGTATCTCATTGCCATGAATTATGTCGTATTCGGCGCGATGCTCAGCCAGGGCGATGGGTACAATTCCGTGCATTAGCACCTGTAATTTGCCCCGATGGTTGTAGTCGTAACGCTGCTCCGGTGACACAAGATATACCAGGTTCGAACTTTCCTCACCCACAAGACACAGCAGTGTTTCGCTTTCCTCGGTATCGTTGAAATCACCGGTCACATAATAATCCAGCCCCGTATGCCGCATCGCTGCCAATTCGGCCCGTATTAGCCGTGCCTGGTCGACTCGCACCTCAAGCTTGGCATCATGGCCCGCTTTCTCCGGCGCAAAAATACTATGTTGATGACGCTTAGAAGCTAAATGTACATTGATGCAAGCCAATATGTTGCCCGATGTCTTTTCTTTGAAATGCACGACAAGAGGCTTTCTGGAACCTTCAAAAGCGGGCTCGTCAACTCCGAATGACCGCACTGACTCCCTGATCATCTCTACCCTGTCAGGGTTGTACAAAAAGCCATTTCGGATGCTACCGCCGGGCTGGCCTCCATCGGCCCCGACCTGCGGTGCGATATCCACCCAACAATACTCGACGCCACTGAGTTGCATGATCGTTTTAATCAGTCCCTCATAAGTCCTGCTGGCGTCAGTCACCACGGTCATCTCAGCACCGTCGTTATCCTGAATCTCCTGCAAAGCGACGATATCAGGTGTGTTGGCTTGCAGAACCACCGCCTGTGCCAGGCCATGAAACCTGCCATCACCCCAATCATCATCAATATCCCGCGAAGGATTCTTAACCCTGGAGGCGGATTCAACCTGCATATCCAGGTTAAAACCATTCATGGTCATGATGGTCAGGAATCCCGCTTTGGGTTTTAGCTGACTGCTGGTCGGTGAGAAATACGAAGGCTCGACTTTAATCCTGTGGTCTAAAGCGACCTGAAAGGCCTCCACGCGATAATTCAGCGGTCCCGTCACACGCGCTAATAATTTCGAGCCCACATTTAAACGTGGCGCACGTGCATAATT
>CBDTVF010000187.1:0-6447 GCA_965363775.1 uncultured Gammaproteobacteria bacterium | reverse complement strand
CAGCAGTGTGTTTTGCCAATGCATGCGATATCTCGTGCGCCATGACCTGGGCCAACTCGTCATCAGATGGATCCAATTGCTTGATAAGACCCGTGTAGATGGCCATTCTCCCCCCTGCCATACACCAGGCGTTAATCGTTTTTGGGTCATCAATCACCACCACGCTCCACTCCCAATTTGCTGTATCAGGACGCATCTTTATGGCCTCGGTAATCAACTGACCGGTGATAACTTCAATTCTCTTATTGATGACCCAGTTTTCCTCCAGCTTGCCGGCATCATCCAGTTGCTTGACCGTTGAAAGGTATGCCTGTTTTGAAGAAGCAATGGCTGAATCCTCAGATACCAGCATCAGTTGATGGCGGCCAGTCGGACTTGTAGCACAAGCGGTCAGCAATGAAATCAGCAAGATGAATGGCAAAAATCTTTTTATCACGGTCATGTATCAGTTCCAAGCTAGATATTTTGATTAGATTGTATCCGATCAGTTCAAAAGTTTTCATTGATTGCCATCACTAAATGAAATTCCATTGGCCTCGTTTTTAGATAGTCAACATGCCCTGGACCACATTATCTTGCTAAACTTCACGGTTTATACATTGTTATTCGATCAGCATGTTTTGGGGAGCAAAAAATCATGCACTATCGCCAATTGGGCAACAGTGATCTGGAAGTTTCAGAAATCGCCCTGGGTTCATGGCTGACTTACGGTGTTGGCGTAGAGGCAAAGAAATCACGTGCCTGCCTGGCCAGCGCATTTGACTGCGGTGTCAACTTCATTGATACCGCTAATATATATGGTAAGGGTGCTGCGGAAAATTTTCTCGGTGACGCGCTAAAAGGCATTGCCCGTGATTCATATGTGCTTGCTACCAAGCTCTTCTTTCCCATGACCGACACAGACCAGGGCCTGTCAGCCAAACAGATACATAAACAGCTGAACGATTCCTTGCGAAGATTACGCACGGACTACGTCGATTTATACCAGTGTCATCGTTTCGATGAGGAGACCCCACTTGAGGAAACCATGCAGGTACTGACCGACGTGGTCAAAGCAGGTAAAGTCCGTTATGTGGGTTTCAGCGAGTGGTCAGCAGCGCAGATTCAGGCTGCAATGGACATTCCTGGAGTCGTTTCCTTTGTGTCCAGCCAACCACAGTATTCAATGATTTACCGCGCACCAGAAACCGAAGTCATCCCGCTATGTGCCGACAGTGGAATTTCCCAGATCGTCTGGTCACCACTCGCCCAGGGTGTACTCTCTGGTAAGTATGGAAAGGGAGTGAAGCCCCCTGCCGATTCAAGGGCGGTTAATCCACGCATGAATATATTCATGGAAAGAGTGCTCGGCGAAGACTTATTGAAAGGCGTTGACCGCCTGCTCCCGATTGCGGCCGAACTGGGTATCAGCATGTCGCAACTTGCCCTGGCCTGGGTATTACACGAACCCAACCTGGCAGCGGCCATTATCGGAGCGTCCAGACCGGAGCAGGTTCTCGAGAATGCAACTGCATCCGGCATCCGTCTGGATGATGCGACACTGCAGGCCATTGATGCTGCATTGGAAGGCTGCTATGAGTAGACTTTCCGTCATCTCAATTGCCTGAACAACGTAGCAGCCACCCACAGGGCTATCAGGATACCCGAAGCAATTATGAAGTCTGGTGACACGCTGTTATGCAGCCAGGCCAGGACCAATAGGCTCAGGCCGGTAAGGGCTTGCAGAATTGCTGGCGAATCCTGGCTGTCCACGGCCATTGCGAGGAAAACAAAACCCAGCCCCCAAGTGAATGCGCCAAAAATATTCTGAATTTCCATATCAGCCACCCATACAGATAGCATGACGATGGCAATCGCGGCGATCACTGCACTTAACAAAGCCAGGGTTTCACGAAATGAATCAACCACGACCGGAACAATGCTCTTATCTGCGGTGATATGTAAACGGTGATGTTCTTGTATGTGTCCACTATGAATTTTCATTGCATTCTCCTTTTTAAAGATACTTACTAATAAGTAAGGCCTATAATTAAATTTTTAGTTGCTTATTCCCAGGTCACGACGAACCTGCAACATGACATCATCCAGTAACTCAATGCCGTGAATGCGTGCCATCTGTCTGGCACCCTGTAAACCTGCAAGTATGGATAAAGCCCTGGGTCTGGCTTCACCGCTAAAACTGAATTCTTCCTGGTTCCTTCCCACTTCCAATACCTTGGTCAGCCATTTGATGGTTTCATCCATAAACCCGGCTGTTGCTTTACGTATGTCATCCGGTAACTGGGAGTAATCAATCGAAAACGCGCCAAACGGGCATATACAACGACCCGCCATGCATTGTTTGGATGTAAATGCGAACAGACCTTCCATTTGTACCAGCGCCTGACCACCGTAGGCCATGAATTCAGAAGTCCCCTTCCGCAGTGTTTGCCGATATTCATCGACCAGAGCCATGGCGAGATCGGCCTTGGCAGGAAAATGGTAATGCACCGCCGCGTTCTTTACGCCGAGGTGCGATGAGATATCACGATAGGAAAAGCCATTGAAACCACGGCTCATGAGCAAATGTCCTGCCCGGTCAATGATCTGTTCTCGTGTGTCGCCAATTCGTGTCATTGTGATTTACCTTCCTTACTTATAGGTAAGTATAATTCAAAAAACAGAAATTGCAAGTGATTATGTCGGACCCGACAGAACTCGTAGTACAAAATGGTACAGGTTTCCCGGGAATATATATTTTATTCCCGGTTGTGGTTTACAAAACAGCAGGAAAACTCAGGGACTACTTTTCTGTTGTGTCCCTGCATTTTTGCATTTTTTGATGATGATCAGCCTGGTGAGCAGCAAATTCCTCTACTGAGATTTCAGCATTCCCATCACTATCAATACCGGAGAAGCCGGGTGCCTCGCCAGCATGCTTCATTTGACGACCTTCGGTCGCCATTTCACTCATTCTCTTGGCGTGTCCCTGGTTGAATTCGGTCTCAATGACTTTTCCATCCCCATTGATGTCAAAATCGGCGAATATCGGCATTTCACCCTTCATTCCCTTACCCTTACCCTTGCCCTTGCCGTGACCACAACCGTTGCCCTGCCCTTTGTGCTTGCCATGACCTTGTTCCTGGCCCTGGCCCTCTCCTGCCTGCACACTGAAGGCTATGAAAGCACCCGCAACAATGCCTATCAAGCCCAATGAAATTGCTCTCTTCACATTACTCATGATTCACCTCTGTGATGTATAAAATGGAAGACATCAAATGATTTTGATATGAATCGCATTCTATCATTATGTTCCGGACAAGGTGTGAGCGGGAACCGGTCGAGAAGCCAGCCTGGGCTGTGTGCGGCGCGGTTGTCTCAGGTACCCCGTGGGTACCAAGTTACCCACCCTACGATCAACCCCTTACTGCTTGAATCCTGTAAGATTGCTTTTTACGAATCTCGGCTAGAACCAATGAAAAAACCAGAACTCCTGTCCCCTGCCGGCTCGTTAAACCACATGCGGTTTGCCTATGCCTATGGAGCGGATGCAGTCTATGCTGGCCAACCCCGCTATAGCCTGCGTGTGCGCAACAACGAATTCAGTAAAGAAGATGTGCTGGCCAAAGGTATTGAAGAAGCACATGCCATGGGCAAATTGTTCTTTCTTGCCAGTAATATAGCGCCACATAACAGCAAGCTGAAAACTTATATGGACGACCTGGAACCCATTATTGACATGGGACCTGACGCACTGATCATGTCGGACCCGGGTTTGATCATGATGGTCAGGGAGCGCTGGCCTGAACAGGTCATTCATCTGTCTGTTCAATCCAATGTTGTGAATTATGCGGCCGTTAAATTCTGGCAGAACATGGGTTTGAAACGTATTATTCTATCGCGTGAATTATCCCTCAAGGAAGTTGCTGAAATCCGCGAACGCTGCCCGGACATGGAACTTGAGACCTTCGTCCATGGTGCATTGTGTATTGCCTATTCCGGTCGTTGCCTGTTATCCGGGTATATGTCACACCGCGATTCCAACCAGGGTGCCTGCACCAATTCCTGTCGCTGGAAATACGATGTGCATGAGGCCCAGGAAACCAGCACGGGTGACACCGTACCACTGACATTGCCACAACTGGATTCAGACGGGGATTCTCCGGTCATCTTGCTCGAAGAACAAAACCGGCCTGGAGAATTGATGCCCGCCTTTGAGGATGAACACGGCACCTATATCATGAACTCGAAGGACCTGCGTGCGGTGCAGCATGTTGAGAAATTGACACGGATGGGGATCGATTCATTCAAGATAGAAGGACGAACCAAATCTGTCTATTACGTCGCCCGCACAACCCAGGTCTATCGCCAGGCTATTGACGATGCATTGGCAAACCGGCCCTTTGACATGGGTTTGATGGATGAACTGGAAGGCATGGCCAACCGGGGATTCACTGAAGGTTTCTACCGGCGTCACCCACCCGGTGAATACCAGAATTATGAACGGGGCTTCTCCACCAGTGACAAACAGCAGTTTGTAGGTGCAATACTGGATGTCAATGAAAACTGGCTGACCGTGGATGTTAAAAACCATTTTGAAGCAGGAGACCATCTGCAGCTGATGACCACCAACGGCAATATCTCTTTTGAGTTGCCAACGATTATCGACAAAAACGATAATCCGGTCGATGTTGCGCCCGGTTCAGGACACATCGTTAAAATCCCGGTACCTGATGACATGAACCCAGCACACATTAGCGAGTTCTCTCTATTGATTCGCTATCTACCTCACAGCGGGACTTCAGCTTCTGACCGCTAATCCGACAGATTTCAGGCAGCCGGCAAATCCAGTTTGGCCTGCAAACCACCCATGGGACTTTTACCCAGTTTCAATTTCCCGCCATATAGATCGACAATATCTTTGACAATACCCAAACCCTGGCCGTGACCGGGTTTGGATTCATCCAGCTTGTGCCCCCGGCGCATCACGTTCTCAATCTCTTCTTCTGGAATACCGGGGCCATCATCTTCCACTATGAGCAGCAGGCGATCACCTTCAGTTTCTGCACGAATGGAAACCTGTTTTCTTGCCCATTTACAGGCATTGTCCATCAGGTTCCCGATCATCTCCTCGAGGTCCTGACTCTCACCCCTGAACCAGCACTCTTTCAGGTCTGAAAAGTCATAATCCAGGTCACGTTCCTGGTAGATTCGTTGCATCGCGTAGACCAGGTCCTCGACAGCAGTTTTAACCGCAGATCTGGAACCAAGCACTTTTTCAGTGCCGAAAGTCCGGGCCCGGGAAAGATAGTGATCCACATTTTTACTAAGGTCACTGGTTTGCTGGAGGATCAACTCTTTCTGGCCTGCTTCCAGGTTGCGCGCTTCGTTGTTGATCACGGCTAACGGGTTTTTGACAGAGTGTGCCAGGTCGGCCAACCTGTTTCTGGCGCGTTTAAGCAATATCGCATTGTGATCAAGAAGGTTGTTTAACTCATCCACCAATGGCTGCACATCCTCAAGGTGGTTCTGAGATAACTTGGTCGCTCTGCCTGCACGAATTTCGACAATACCCGTACTGATCGCTTTAAGGGGCTTCAAGGCGATACGTACCTGTAGCACCACCGCCATTAACAAACCAATCCCCAACAACAGGAAGCTGCCAAGAATATGGGTAGAATAATTCAGCACATCATCTGTGAATCCCGTCAACGGTGCTGACGCCAGAAAGACCAATGGCTCTAATCCTGAATCTGACTCGATCTCTACAACCTGCACCCTGAGCCTGTCCTGTGCCGGTCCAATCAGTTCATGGACAACCACATTTCCAGTTGCTTGTAACCCTCCCAAGTCCAGGCTGTTCTCACCCAGCGAGGGCGAACGCTGCAATGATTTGCCGGACTGCCTGACTTCCCAATACCAACCGGAGTGCAGGTCGTCATAACGGGGGTCGCTGGGGGAGTAGCTGAGTTCAAAGCTTCCATCCGGCAGTAAGCCACTGGCATCAAGAAGCTCCTCAAGATGCATGGTTACATGCTCATCATAATGTCGGGCGGCATGATCGCGGTAGGAATAAACCAGTAAGAGTGCGGTAATAATCAATGCCATGATGACCCAGGCACCTGAAAAAGCAATGATCCGACGGGAGAGAGACCTACGTCTCACCATCCGGCTCCTTTACCTGATAACCAAGCCCCCTGCGGGTCTGGATCAAGGCAGGGTCCAGTTTGCTGCGTAAGCGGTTGATGAGTACTTCGATCACATTTGAATCACGTTCCAGATCCTGCCCATAAATGTGTTCGCTTAATTCGGACTTGGAAACGACACTACCCTTTTTTTGCATCAGGTATTGCAGGGCGCGGTATTCGAGTGCAGTCATGTTGACCGGCACTCCCTGCATTGTTACACGTGCCGAAACAGGATCCAGTTCAACCGGACCACATTTTAAGAGTGGGGATGCATGACCGG
>CBDTVF010000186.1:0-6468 GCA_965363775.1 uncultured Gammaproteobacteria bacterium | reverse complement strand
CACAACACATCGATGAACGGTACGCCGCGGGCGCAGGGATGCGCAGGAGCGGCGCTCCCCTATCCATATCGCACGGACCAAAAATAGAAGCAGCCAACTCAGGTCAACATGGGTATATCGCACACCAATGTGCGGCGCGATTGGTTGGTGTCTGCACGGCACTAACGACGAACAATGTGCGGCGCGATTGTCTCAGTTATGCACACCGCTTACAGAAAACGTTGAATCGAACCCGTGCGTAACAAGTTACGCACCCTACTCACATTGGCACCGTCATCCCAGCGCCACTCCCTTTGACGGTCAACCATGACATCATGGTAACCTGTCACAAAAATGAACAACACCATCAAAGAAATCCATCATGATTTAATCCCCCTGAAGACAGGGATTCATCTCGCCTACCGGGCCTGGTTACCTGTCGATGCTGATCAGCACCCTGTTCCCGCCATATTGGAGTTCTTACCTTACCGAAAAAATGACGGAACGATTTATCGTGATGAAATCACCATGCCTGCGACCGCTGAAAAGGGCTACGCCTGTATTCGTGTAGATATCCGCGGCACGGGTGAGTCAGAAGGTCTTTTTGATGATGAGTATAGTGAACAGGAACTATCAGACGCTGAGGAAATTATTCATTGGCTGAGCCAGCAACCATGGTGTGACGGCAATGTCGGTATGGTTGGTATCTCCTGGGGTGGCTTTAATGCACTGCAGTTAGCCTATCGTCAGCCACCGGCCCTGAAGGCCATCATTACGATCTGTTCAACAGATGACCGCTTTAATGAAGACATTCATTTCGCAGGTGGTTGCCTGCTCAATGACAACCTGGATTGGGCATCATTCTTCTGGTCATATGCGCAGGCGCGCTGCCCCGATCCGCGACTGGTGGGTGATGAGTGGAAGAAACAATGGCTGAACCGCCTGGAGAATATGCCATTTCTAGCTGAAAAGTGGATAGCCGAACAACACAAAAGCAGCTATTGGAAACACGGCTCAGTCAGCGAAGATTACAGCAGGATTAAAATACCCGTATATGCCATGAGTGGATGGGCCGATGCCTACCGCAACACCGTCTTCCGCTTGCTCGAAAACCTGTCTTCTCCCACTAAGGGACTGATCGGTCCATGGGCGCATAAATATCCGAATATTGCCTATCCCGATCCAAAAATCGACTACGTTAGAGAGTCAGTCCGCTGGTGGGATAAATGGCTAAAGAACACTGACAACGACATCATGGATGAGCCGCAATTGCATTACTATTTAATGGAATCTGTGCGGCCGCAAGTTGACTATGAACACCGAAATGGGAGTTGGCAAAGTGAAGATTCCTGGCCATCGCCGACCATTGAACAGCGCCAGTTCTTTTTACACCCCGAAACATTATCAACAGGAAAAAATAACGAACAGCATGTCGCCACGGTCCTATCACCTGAGTCGGCGGGCAAAATGGCCGGCAAGTTGATGGTCGGTATCGGTCATACCGGGGAGTTTGCAGATAACCAGCAGCAAGACGACGATCAATCACTGACATTTAATACAGCGCCACTTGAGAATGTGCTTAATATTATTGGTCAGCCAAAGCTGCATTTAAATTTGTCTTCTGATCAACCTGTTGCAAATATCATTGCCCGACTTTGTGACGTTCACCCTACCGGTGAAAGCACTTTGATCACTTACGGTGTCTTGAACCTGACTCACAGGATTTCGAATGAATCCCCTGAAGCCCTGATTCCCGGTGAGAAATATGAAGTTGAATTGGCTCTAAACCACATTGCCTGCCAGTTACCAAAAGGTCACCAACTCAGGTTATCAGTTTCCAATGCCTACTGGCCGCTAATCTGGCCATCACCTTATCGGGACACACTTTCAATACACCTGTCTGAAAGCCGGTTAAGCCTGCCTGTCAAATCATCAATTGATGCAGTCGCCAACCCGGCCCTGGAAGAATTTGACCCAGGAATCATCCCGGAAGGACAAGAGTTACGACCACCACAAACGAAAAAAGGTATTACGGAAGATCCGCAAACCGGGAAGTCACAAATCAAAACCGAAATCGACTACGGACATTACTTTTACCCCTCATGTGAAACTGAAATTGACTTCAAAATAGATCAGCTGGTAAGCATTCACCCGGATGACCCCAATTCGGCAATATCCACAAGCCGGCACCATGTAAAAATGCAGCAAGGCGAAATAGCAACTGCATTGGAAGGCCGTTATGAAATGACATGCTCAGACAGTCAGTTTTTCATAAGTGCCATATGGCGCGCATGGGAGGGTAATGAGTGTATCTTTGAGAAAACTTTTGACCATAAAATCAAACGGAATCTGGTTTGACCCAAAGGGCCACAATTGAAGAGTGACATTCATGTTTGAAAAAATCAGACCATTGGTATTCTGGCCGACCTTCCTGATTCTGATGGCCGCCGTGGTCATGAGTTTTGTCAATCTTGAGGGATTTCTTGAAATAACAAAATCACTCAACAGTACACTTTTAGCGAATTTTTCGTGGTTATTCAGTCTGGGCAGTTTTTACCTGTTATTGTTGATTATCGCGGTCTATTTTTCACCACTGAGTAAAGTCAGGATAGGTGGAAAAGAAGCCAGGCCGCTCCTGACTAAAAGAAAGTGGTTTTATATCACCCTGTGTACAACGCTTGCAGTGGGTGTTTTATTCTGGACGACGGCGGAGCCGATATATCATCTGAATGCACCACCGTCTTCATGGGGTTTGGCCGCCGGATCGGCAGAAGCAGCGCTGTTTTCAATATCCGCCCTGATGTTCCACTGGGCATTCACGCCCTACGCCATTTATGCCGTGCCTTCATTGGTATTTGCCCTGGCTTTTTACAACAGAAAACTGCCGTTTTCCATCAGTAGCTCGTTATATCCAGTCTTTGGAAGCAGCGTCCTGGGCAAAAAGGGTCAGATAATCGACACGATTGCTCTATATGCGCTGGTCACAGGTATGGCCTCATCCCTGGGCACCGGGGCTATAACACTGGTGGGAGGATTCGGTGAGTTCGTAGATATCGGGATGACTCCTTTTACCCTGGGCATAGCCGTCGGTCTGATTGTTGTTAGCTTTGTACTATCGGCCGCCAGTGGTCTGCAGAAAGGAATTGCCAAATTATCGTCAATCAACGCAGTGCTTTTGCTGTTCCTGGGTCTGTTCGTTCTTGTATTTGGGCCGACTGTGTTTATTTTGTCTTTTGGCACCGAGGGGTTTGGCGCATACCTTGGCAATTTCTTTGAGTTCAGTCTGTTTACCGGCGCTGCATCAGGTGACAAATGGCCACAATCATGGAGTGTATTCAATTGGGCTGTCTGGTTTGCCTGGGCACCGATCAGCGCTTTGTTTTTAGGGAAAATTTCACGTGGTTATACCGTTCGTGAATTCATTCAGATCAACCTGATATTTCCGGCTCTGTTCGCCATTGTCTGGATCGCCATTTTCTCGGGTACGGCGATTCATATTGATATGACCCAGGCGGGAATATTGAATACAACCCTCAACGAATCGGGTGTGGAAAAGCTGCTCTATTTTATATTCAGGGAATTACCTTTAAGTGAAATCATGACAGTGGTTCTGATATTCGTTGCTTATGTTTCCTATGTAACCGCAGCAGATTCAAACACCGATGCAATAGGTGACCTGTGTACCACCGGTTTCACAGCTGACTCGGATGAAAAAGCGGCTCTGGGTGTCAAAGTTCTTTGGGGAACAATTATCGGTATCGTTTCCTGGACGATGGTGAGCTTTGTTGGCATTGATGGCATCAAGATGCTATCCAACCTGGGCGGACTACCTGCGGCCATTATTATCCTGGCGACAAGTCTGACGCTTTGTAAGTGGTTAAGAAATCCCGGATTATTGGAAGAATAGCAGTAGGTGCATACCATCAGGTTTGGTTGGATGCCTATGCAGTAACCGCAAGAGTACCCGGCAACATATTTACTTGTCTGAGAGTTTTTATACAAGAGGCTCCTGGACTACAATGTTTTAATTCACAGAATCATAAGGTAAAGATATGAATATCTACTTTGGGACAGTAGCCAGGGCTGCACCTATCAGCCAGGGTGGAAGCCTGTTCAAACTGGATTGGGACCGTAAAGAAATCATCAGGGAAGTCCCAACCATTCCAACCGAACCAGACCTGTACCACGACCCGAATGCGCGCGGAAATGTACGTGGCGTGCGCGGCATCCGTATTTTTAACGACGAAGTATTTGTGGCCGATTATCATACGATCAATGTTTTTGATCGCGATTTGAACCTGAGACGCAAATTGACACATGGCCTGATGATTGGTTTGCACGAAACACAGATTGTGGACTCATCCATTTGGGTCACATCCACTCCACTGGATGCAGTGCTCAAGTACAGCCTGGATGATGGTGCCCTGGAGGCATCTCACTGGCCACGGGAAATGCCCGAATTCCAGCAGTCACTGAATCTCGAACCCTTGCCTATAGACAAGAATATCGACAACCGGCTGAATTTTCTTGAAACCGAAACTTTCAGAGGTGACTCGCATTTACACCTGAATGCTGTTTGTGAGTTCAGGGGAGACGTTTATGCTCTGTTTCACTCAAAGAATGTCGTCGTCAATCTGACCAAAGGCACCATCGTTATAGACGATAAAAACCTGAAACACGCGCACAACCTGATCATGGAAGAGCCTGGTGTTGTCTATATCAATGACACACACCGCACGGTTGTTCGTCAGTACGACCTTGATAGCGGCAAGCAAATTCGCGCCATCAATATCAGGAAGATGCGTGGTATCAATTCGTTGTTGTTAAGAACTGTGGGTCGGGCAATCAAGGAAATCGGTGTTACCTTCTTGAGTAAGAAATGGAAAGCCACCGCCAGGCCATTTTATTTGCGCGGACTGGATATCACCGAAGATTACATTTTTGCGGGGTTCTCTCCGGCAACGATCGTGTGTATAGATAAAAAAAGCGGTAAATTGATTGATTACTATTTTCACAGCACTGACGTGCGTGATTGTATACATGGCCTTACATGCGAGCGATGACACAATAAGCAAGTTTTCCGGGAGGTCTTGGCAGTGCAGTTGGGTTCAGTATGGCCTTACTGCCGCAAAAATCAGGGAAGCAATCGCTGATATGTTTCCTCGCCGCCATCCAACGCCATGCCGTATAACTCGAGATAGTTAATTCGTGTTGTCAGCCCCTTGCCGGAGGCGTGAATGTAGATCTTCTCCAATTGGGACGATTTTCCGTCAATATCCATAATCGCCTTGTAGTCCTGACCGCAGTGTCGAACGCTGATCAGCTGACCAGGATCGATAGCCATATCGAGGCTGACACCTTCAGAATCAGCGTCCAGATCGGCTTTGAAACCAAATGCAAATTTCCTTTGAATCCAACTTAATTTCTGTACCTGTCCTTGCTCGGCTAACCGAATCCAGTAGCCGACAACGGGATCCTTAATATCGAGCTTGCCGTGGGGAGTGACTTGCGCGTCATACTGGATGATATTCGCATTCTTATTGCGTTCAATTCTGAATAGACCTTGTCGCTCCAGTTCGTCTGCTTGAGGGACCAAAGGCCAACAAAGCACGCAGACGATCAGCAAATTGATGGAATTGCGTAATATCAGATTCCCGCGCCGGGATAAGTAATGAGTCACGTATTTCAGTGAGATTTCCAACTTACCCCGTCATCTTGCTTCGTTCAAAGGCCAGCCCGGCATCGGGGTTATTGAATACATCAAGATCAAGCTCACCCTCACTTTTGGCCACCAGGGTTGTCACCATGGAATCGCCGGTGACATTAACCACTGTACGTGTCATATCAAGCAAACGGTCCACACCCAGTATCAGGGCTATACCTTCTGCGGGTAAACCGACCTGGGACAAAACACCTGCAAGTACCACCAGGCCGACGCTTGGTACACCGGCGGTGCCAATAGATGCGAGTATGACCATGACAACCACCATCAGGTACTGACTCATTGACAGGTCAATACCATAGTACTGGGCAATAAATCCTGTTGCGATACCCTGCATGATGGCCGTGCCATCCATATTGATGGTCGCACCCAGCGGCACGGTAAATGAAGCAATCTTGTTGCTGACACCGATTCTTTTTTGAACTGTTTCCAGTGTGACAGGAATGGTGGCATTACTGGATGCGGTTGTGAACGCAAACAATACGAGGGCTTTCAGCTTTAAAAGAAACTTCACCGGGCTCAAGCGGCCCAGAAGCGAGAGAATCAAGGGGTAAACGATCAGGGCGTGTATAAACAGCACTGCAAAAACCAGTCCTACATATTTGCCCAGGGCAGCGAAACTATCGGCACTACTGTTGGCAGCCAGGATGGCGATCAGGGCAAAAACACCATAAGGTGCGAAACGCATGACCAATGTGACCAATTTCATGATGATGGCATTCATATCATGGAACCAGTTGGCAACCCGAACACCAATTTCTTTGCTG
>CBDTVF010000185.1:0-6477 GCA_965363775.1 uncultured Gammaproteobacteria bacterium | reverse complement strand
CCACCCTACGTACGGGTTAATCAACGGGCGGGACTTCGATCGACACACCATTTTCACCACCGGCTGAATAACGGTTGGTGTCAATGTTGTACTCAATATAAGCGCTGCGGATCACTTCCTCACCCAGCACCAAGGTGGCACCACCAGACAACAATAACCTGTTGGTATCACGAATATACTCCACCACCGAAGCGGCAGCCTCTATCGAATCCTTTTCTGATTTATCTGCCGGACTGACATGAAAACGTGCAGGTGATCCTTCGAGATAGATTCTGTCCGGTTTGTTTGGTTTGCCATATACGGTTGCCTGTGAGGATGTCAGTAGCCAGTCACTGCTGCGCATCTGGAAGTGCCCGTCAAAATGAAGAATTCCAGGCAGCTCGTCCTCTTTAGCCTCATCAGCACTTATACTGATCGCGTCAAAAGCGCCATCACCCAATGGATCAGCAATGCAGGGAAAGCTTGTTAAGGTCAATAAACCACATATAATCGTTTTTTTCATACTTTTGTACTGGATTTGGCGTTCAGGCTCCCTGATCATACCAAGTACCGGCAGATTGTTGTCGGTGTAAACCCCTAACAGACAAGTATAAGCACCCAAATGCACACAAATAACATCATCGATCGTTACCTGGTCAGGGAAATTGTGCATCCTTTGATGGCTATCTTCACGGCATTGATAGTGATTTTCATTACTTTCAGTCTAAGCCGCTTCCTCGTAGAGGCTGATGCAGGTCTGCTGCAACCCGGTGAGGTCGCACGTCTGACCCTGTTCAAATCCATCATATCACTGGACGTTCTGCTACCACTCAGCCTGTTCCTGGCCGTCATGACCGGTCTTGGGCGTTTATATACCGATTCTGAAATCTATGCCATGCGTGCCAGCGGTATCAGCGAGGCTCGCCTGTTACGTCCATTGATGCGGATGGCGCTGGTGCTGGCTGTGGTGGTTACCTTACTGTCCACCTGGGCGCGGCCATGGGCCTATGCGGAATCATACGCGCTCAAGGCTGCAGCAGAAGCCTCGGCCGAAACCGGCAGGATAAAGGCCACTAGATTCTACGACTTTGGTGACAATGAAAGAACGGTTTTTATTGAGCACATCTCCGCAAACGGCCGCGATCTGCAGGGTATTTTTGTTCGTACACGTAAAGGTGATGATCTGCAGGTCATTACAGCGGCAAACGGTGTTTTTGAACACCTGTACAAGCCGACGCTTCACCGTCTGCAGTTGAATGATGCACGTGTCCTGAGAAAGGTACGCGATGGTACTGACCTGTCTGCACAATTCGGTACATTTACGCTGTGGCTGTCTGCCGAATCACCTAAACCACCGGGTTATAAGGTCAAATCAGCATCAACCATTGCCCTGAGTCTGTCATCCGACAATGTCGACAGGGCTGAATTTCAATGGCGTTTGTCGACACCGGTTTCCGCCTTGTTGCTGGCCCTGGCTGCCATTCCGTTAAGCCGCAGCCGTCCACGCCAGGGACGTTATGCAAAGATGCTGTTAGCCATCGTGATTTATGCTGTTTATTTCAACCTGCTCGATGTCAGTCGCAGCTGGGTGGAACAGGGCAGTAGCGGCTACATCTGGTGGGTTCCCGGGTTGCTGGTGTTGGTGGTAGCAGCCTTGTATACCCCCTCAATCCTGAAAATGAGAAAGGATAGACGTGCTCAGGATTGACCGCTATATCATGCAACAATTCCTGATCGGGATACTGCCGGCACTGCTGCTGTTACTGACACTATTCAGTTTCATGGCACTTGCCGAAGAATTGGAAAATGTCGGAAGTGGTAGTTTTGCTGTGCCCGATGCCCTGATGGTGGTATTTTTAACCACACCCAAGAGAATCGTAGAACTGCTGCCCGTCACCGCACTGTTGGGTGGCCTGTTGGGATTGGGAGCGATGGCCAATCATCGCGAAATCATCGCTATCCGTGCTGCTGGTATTTCCAAGCTACGCATTGCACAAACGATCGCTGCAACAGCCATTTTGCTGGGAATTTTTATCACCCTACTGCAGTTTCTAGTGGTACCCGGGTTTGAACGTGAAGCCGCTACCCTACGAGCTCAGTCGTCACAAAACGCGGAAGTTCAAACGGGAAATTCAAAATCACTCTGGACCCGGTATAACAATCATTTTGTCCGTGTCGATGGTGTGCAGTCCGACCGTATATTGACCGGTATCGAGATTTACTCAATCGATGATCAAGGCCGCCTGGCACAGTTGATAGAGGCATCCAGTGCCTTGTATGCCGGACAGGAAAAATGGCTACTAACAGATGTACTTGAAAGCAAGTTTGAGGGTGCGCAGGTACTTGAGACAAAACGGGACAGTATGCAGTGGAGTGCCTTACTTTCAGCAGAGCAAGCCGCGGTATTAATTCTGCCACTTGAAGCTTTGGCCCCAAATGACCTGGTAAAAACCATCACAAACCTGAAACAAAACGGCCTGGATACCCACCAGTATGAGGTCGTGTTGTGGCAACAGATCAGTCTTCTACCCAGCCTGTTGGCCATGGCACTGATGTCATTACCTTTCCTGCTGGGTTCAGTTCGCTCAGTATCCGCCAGTCAGCGGACCATGATCGGTGGTTTGATCGGTATCGGGTTTTATCTGTTGCAACAGCTCAGCGGTCACCTGGCGGGTATCCTGGGTCTGAACCCTTCGCTGGTAATCCTGACCCCGCCATTTGTTCTTCTGGCAATCGCGATTGCTGCAATTCGCCACCGGAATTTGTAAAGCACTGTTTCAAGTTGTGATTTTCGGCATCTGCCACGTCTGCTCGTCAACGACAACAAACTCCAGTTCACCCCTGTCGTCAATCGCAACTGACTTCAGGGCCATTCGAAAAGCCCGGCAATCATCCCTGTCTTCAATATCAATGACTCGGTAAGAGGATTCGCTGACACTTGAAGCCGCCGCTGTGCAGTAAATACGCGAATCACCCCATTGCAATTCCCGGTTGTGATGCAGGTGACCGTGAAAAATCAACAACGGCGGATGACGTGCCAGCACGGTCTGCAAGGCATCGGCATCTTCCAGCCCCTTACGCGTGTTCGTCATATCCGGCAATGGCGGATGGTGGATCAATAAACAAACCAACTGACCTTCACTGGCGGCCTGGCGCAACAATTCGGCCAACTTTTGTAACTGTTCTTCACCCAACTTCCCGGTGGCCATAAATACCGGTGTGACACAGGCGCTGGAAAGACCGATCAGACTGAGCTTGCCCGTCTTGCGCAAAACAGGAAAATTATCTGCTGCTCCTGCGGGGTCTGCTTGATCACCATTGAACAGGTATGGCGACCATGCCCGATAGACAGCATCAGCACTGCCCTTTGCGTAGATATCATGGTTACCAGGAACCAGCATGATTTGTTCAGCGGGACCTAGCTGGTGCAACCACCCGGTCGCTTGTATGATCTCGTTTTCCAGGCCGATTTGAATTAGATCACCGGTCAACAGAATCTGATCAGCGTTTTCTGCCTTGATGGCCGCAGTCAATTTGTTGAGCACCGCGGGCAAAAACCGTTTGCGTCGATTCTTGCGCCAGGATAAGTAGCCGGACCAGCGCTTACCCCTCAGTTTTGAGAACTTCTCACCTGCAAGGCTGCTCATGTGAGGATCGGTCAGATGAATTAATCGCATACAAATACATCCTTATCTTTGCCGACCAATGCGGCACTGTCTATAATCCAATCTTGCATGAACGCCAAAAAAACCACCAACGGTTTCCTCACCTATAACTCGAGTCGCAATATAACATGACAATTTACGCGTTTGTTTCCGAAAATTCACCCGTTCGCCTCTGGGGACTCAGTTCAGCGCAACGCCTGCAGCGACAATTGAAGGCAGTCAGTAAGGAGTCTTCAGGTGACATAAAAAATATCAGCTGGCTTGAAAGTATCGACGAATTACCTGCAAGTGGTCAGGTCTTATTACTCAATGGTGCATATCTGTTCGAAAACAGAACGCTCAAAGGCGTTTTGCAGCAGTTGAATTCAACCCTGCAGTCTGAAGATGATATGCCTGCCGCGGCATTTATTGATACGGGCCGAACAAACGACGTACTGACTTACATGGAAGATCCCGGGCAGTCCGTACCTGAAGGTCTGCAAGTCATACACACTGGCGACATGGAGGCTTTTGATGAGAGCCTGAAAAGGTCAACCCGGCCTATGCTTGAAAAGCTCAGTGCTGCGCGCAAAACGGAGCTTGAGAACTGGCTATACGGCAATGCCTATAAAGGCATAACGGATCTTGTGACCAAGTTTGTCTGGCCGAAACCTGCCAAACTTTTTGTACACCTGTGTGCCAATATGCATATTTCTCCAAACATGGTGACAAGCTTCGGCTTGCTGCTGGTCATTGCCGCCTGCTACCTGTTCTTGAACGGTTACTATGGCTGGGGTTTACTCGCCGGTTGGCTGATGACGTTTCTGGATACGGTCGATGGCAAACTGGCCCGTGTCACCATTCAGTCGAGTAAATTCGGTCACTTGTACGACCATCTCATCGATCTGTTTCATCCGCCGTTCTGGTATATTTATTGGGGTATGTCGCTGACCAGCTTCCAGCCTGTCATGGGCCAGGGACAGGAGCAGATGTATTGGATCATTATTATTTCCTATATTGGTGGTCGGATTGTTGAAGGTCTTTTTCCCTTATTGGGAAATTGCGGAATATTCACATGGCGACCAAATGACGCCTGGTTCAGACTGGTAACGGCGCGGCGCAACCCTTGCCTGATCCTGTTGACACTGAGCTTCCTGGTTGGCAAACCGGAATGGGGATTTATTGCCGTGACTTTCTGGTCGGCCCTGACCTCTCTAATCCTGTTGCTGCGTCTGCTCCAGGCAAGCATCGTCAGGTTGAGTAGCGGTCCATTGAGTTCGTGGTTGAGTGAGACCGACGTGGCGACCGGACCGAACGCGCATTCATTTTCTATTTTTGGTGCGACACGGGGGGCTTATGGGAAGCAATGATGACACGCACGAACCAGTCACCCCGGATATCGGCGAGGATAAGATGAAACAACCGGAATCCTCACCAGACACAAGTCTTGAACCTTTACTGGAAGAAATCAGGCGAAAACACGGCGCAGCACTAGTGGCTATCCTGGTCTATGGTTCCTGGTTGCGTGGCAAACGTGACACCATGCTGGATTTCTATGTATTGGTAGATGACTATCACACACTTGATTCACGCTGGCAGGGTTGGATGTGTAAGCTGTTACCACCCAATGTTTACCATATTCACCATAAAGCCCATGAGCCTGGCACCGACCAGCCAGATACAGTCCAAGCAGAATTAAGGGCCAAATATGCCCTGCTGACACTAAAACGTTTTCGGCATGCAATGCAGCACGATTTTCATTCCTATTTTTGGGCACGTTTTGCTCAACCATGTGAAATCCTGTACGTGCGCGACGACACTGCGCTGGCTGAATTGAAGGACGCATTCGCTTGCGCATCTTCCACATTTATTCAACGTGTAGTGCCTGCCATGGGAGACGAGTTCACCAGTAATGAATTGTGGACACATGGTTTGTCGCTGACCTACCAGTGTGAATTGCGCACCGAAAGCAGCAATCGCGGGGAATCAATTTACGAATTTAACCCTGGCTACTACGACGGCATCACAAGTATTTTTGCCCGGGAAAGCAGCAGAATTTCAAGCTTGAAAACCGAAAACCAGTACAGCAACCAATGCAAAGCGCTTAGCAGAAATCTCTCAGGACCAAGCTGGTGGATACGTCGTATACAGGGCAAACTACTATCAATGCTGCGATTATCCAAAGCGGCATTCACATTCAATGAACCGCTTGAATACCTGTTATGGAAAATTGAACGTCATTCCGGTGTATATATCCAACCGAGCCAACGACAGCTTAAACACCCGCTTATTTTTGCCTGGCCATTACTGTGGAAACTCTACCGTCGGGGAGCTTTTCGATAGTGACGGTCAGTGCATCCAAACGGGTACTGAAGAATTTCGGCATCGTCCTTCGTGGACGGGGTATTGCAGCGGTGTTCACGTTGGCAGCCACCGCGTTGATGGCCCATGCCCTGTCAGCTACCGAGTTTGGTCTTGTTATCCTTTTACACACCTACGTTCTGGCAGTCCGGGGCTTTCTGAATTTCAGAACCTATGAAGCCATCGTGCGTTTTGGCGTACCACTGCATGAAAATGGCGACAATGAAGGTCTAAAACGCCTGTTCCGCACAACCACCGTGGTAGATCTGACATCCGCCATTGCAGCTACTCTAGTGGGTGTTTCAGCAGCATCAGTAGCCGGCAGCTTCCTGCACTGGGACGCACAAATGATATCACTGGCGGGCCTGTACAGCCTGGTAATGCTCACAACCGTCATCAACACACCCAATGGTATATTACGGATTTACGACCGCTTTGATGCGCTGAGTGTTTTTTATACAGTTGGCCCCTCCGTACGTATTATTGGCGTACT
>CBDTVF010000184.1:0-6529 GCA_965363775.1 uncultured Gammaproteobacteria bacterium | reverse complement strand
GATAAGTTGCTTGGTATCTACCTGTTGGCCCGTTGTGTGCTGGATTTATTTGTCCCCACGCCTGCAATGTACGGAATGCTGATGCTGCTAGGTGCTATCACCGTCCTGTCTGCGGTGATGATGGCATTGGTACAACACGATCTTAAGCGCTTGCTGTCCTACCATGCGGTCAGCCAGGTCGGCTACATGATCCTTGGTATCGGTACCGGTACTGCCATCGGGCTTGCCGGTGGTCTGTTCCACATGCTCAACAATACCATTTACAAATCTGCATTGTTCCTGTGTGCTGGTGTGGTTGAAAAAGAAACCGGCACAACCGATCTCGACAAGCTTGGCGGCCTGGCTAAACTGCTGCCCATCACTTTTATTGCCTGCACCATAGCGGCACTGTCAATTTCCGGTATCCCGCCATTTAACGGCTTTGCCTCGAAATGGATGATCTACCAGGGAATTATCAGCAGTGGTGAGAACGGCGGTCTGGGATGGGTCGTATGGCTTGCAGTTGCTATGCTTGGATCCGCGCTGACGCTGGCGAGTTTTGTCAAAGTGCTGCACGCCACCTTCCTGTGCAAGCCTTCACCGGAAATCCAGCAGATGAAGATTCGTGAAAAAAGCATCAGCATGTTGCTGCCATTAGTGGTACTGGCGACTTTGTGTGTGGTGTTTGGTGTGTTCGCCTTCCAGGTTCCGCTTAAGCAAATGATCTTCCCGGTCGTACAGGTGGATGTACCCGGTGTCTGGTGGTCCGGTCTTGCAACCGTGCTGATATTGCTCGCGGTCTTCGTCGGCCTGATCATGTACCTGTTAACGATGCGTGGCGGCAAGCTGCGCCGGGTACGGACCTACATTGGTGGCGAGCAAATGCAGGATGTCTATATTTCCGGTGAACAGCAAGGTAGTCAACGGCATGTTGAGGTCACCGGTGTCGATTTTTACAACACTATCGAACAACTACCCGGGGTGCAGCGATTCTACCTTCTCACCCGCGCAAGAGTTTTCGATATTTATGATTTCCTCAAACGCGGATCCAATTATTTAATCCAGATGCTGCGCTCACTTCATACCGGCATTCTACCGGCCTACTTGAGATGGTTCATTGCCGGTTTGACGGTTGTGGTCTGGGTGGTTACGGAAACGGGAAACTGACATGACAGAAGTGCTCGCTTTACTGATCTTGCTGACGGTGATCGCTGCGATCATCACCGTCCTGACATCAAACCTGCTCTACGCCGTGATCAGTGTAGGGGCGGTCGGATTCCTGTTGGCGATTGTTTACCTGTTCCTGGCAGCACCCGACGTGGCCATCGTGCAGATAGGCGTCGAAGTGGTGAGTCTCGTTATTCTGATACGCGCTACTTTAGGGCGGGAAGTGCAGGACCTGAAAACCGTCCATGCCGTCGTCGGTGTCGCGTTTGGGGTGTCTTTCGTGGCGGTTATCGGCCTGTT
This sequence comes from uncultured Gammaproteobacteria bacterium, assembly GCA_965363775.1. GTDB lineage: Bacteria > Pseudomonadota > Gammaproteobacteria > Xanthomonadales > SZUA-36 > SZUA-36. The sequence goes on along the minus strand of CBDTVF010000184.1, from coordinate 5,083 downwards.
TGGTATCCACGTATTTAACCAGTTTCCGGAATTCGGCATACCGGTTATGGAGAGGTTTGCCGACGCACCCGCACTGGTTTATCTGCAAACGGGCCTTGCCGAAACCGGTGCACCAAACCTGGTCACTGCAGTACTGCTGGATTTCCGCGCCTGGGACACTCTTGGTGAGGCGACCGTGCTGTTCTGCGCGGTGCTGGGTGCCGTCGCAATATTGCGCAGAAATGCCCGCGTCGAAACCAAAAAAACCAAGGATGAGCCGTCATGAGCGCAACTGACAGATTACGCGAAAATGGACCGGGGATGAGCATGATCGTCAAGACCGTGACGCGCTGGCTGAAGGGTCCGATTCTCCTGTTCGGCATCTATCTTGTACTTTACGGCCACATCACCCCGGGCGGAGGTTTTGGGGGTGGTGTTGTGATTGCCAGTGCTTTCATCCTGATCACATTGGCGATGGGACAGGTCGCCGGATTGCAGACTTTCAGCAAAGCAATAGCCTCAAGACTGGATAGTGTTGGTTTGCTGATTTTCCTGGCACTGGGCTGGCTTGGCACCTGGTGGGCCGGTGGTTACTTTTTCGAAAACTTCATCGGCACAGCCGAATCGGCACACTTCACCCTGATCAGCGGCGGGACCATGCCAATGTCCAATCTTGCACTGGGACTCAAAGTCGCCAGTGCCTTATTCCTCCTATTCACCGTATTGACGGCCTTTCAGATAGCAGAGCTGAAGCTGAGCGATCCGGCCGAGTCTGAAAAACACCATCAGGAGGATCCAACATGATCTACTCATTATGCCTGTTGCTGATTCTCATCGGACTGTACGGAGTGGTTGTAAGCCGGCAGACACTGAAGATCGTCATCAGCCTTCTGATTATGAATCACGGGGTTCACCTGTTGCTATTGCTGATTGGCTATCGCAAGGGCGGCAGTCCACCCATCGTCGATCCGGGCAGTGTTATATCGGAATTTGCCAACGGTGCCGTTGATCCCTTACCGCAAGCCCTGGTATTGACCTCCATTGTCATTGGACTAGGCGTGCTGGCACTGATGGTGGCCCTGTGTGTGCGTTTGTATGAGCGTTATGGAACCTTCGACATAACCGAGATCCGGCGTCTGCGAGGGTAGCTGTGAAAAGTGAATAGGATGTAAGTGATGAGCATAGATGTCCAGACCCTGATTCCCTGGTTCGTGGCCATACCGCTAGGCATGTCACTGCTGGTTCAACTGGTGGCACGAAGGCGACATGTACTGAGCGAGGTGCTGACCGTTATCACCATGCTGGTGCTGATGCTGATGAGTTGTTACACGATAGGCAACAATGGCATCTACCATCTGGGTGGCTGGCCCACGCCTGTCGGAATCGACATGCGACTGGATGCGTTGGCTACCCTACTACTGCTGGCCGTCAATATTGTTGGTGTTGCCGTTAGCTTATATTCGGTTGACTATATGCGGCGTTTTACAGCGCGCAGCCATTTTTATAGCCTGTTCCTGTTGATGGTGACGGGTATGAATGGGGTGATCCTGGCCGGAGACCTGTTTAACCTGTACGTCTTCCTCGAGGTCGCGGCAATTGCATCCTACTCACTGGTCGCGTTTGGCTGCGCCCACGAGGAATTGGAGGCTTCATTCAAGTACATCGTACTCGGTTCCCTGTCATCGGCACTGATCCTGACCGGTGTGGCACTGGTTTACGGTATCACCGGTACGCTGAACCTGGCTCATATCGCAGCCCGCATAGCCGAGACAGGTATGTCGACTCCATTACAATTAGCCTTCGGTCTGTTTATCTGTGGTTTTGCCTTCAAATCTGCTTTAGTGCCCTTCCATGCCTGGTTGCCCGATGCACACCCTGCAGCACCGGCGCCCGTTTCAGCCATGCTCTCCGGTGTTTTGATCAAGGCCATCGGTATTTACGTGCTGGCCCGCCTGGCATTTAACGTTTTCGGAATCTCTGACAACGAGCTCAGCATGCTTCGCTGGCTCGGCCTGTTATCCATGGTTGTTGGCGGATTTATGGCAGTTGGACAAAAAGACATCAAGCGATTGTTCGCCTACAGCAGTATTTCGCAGGTTGGTTTCATGGTTCTGGGTCTGGGGCTTGGAACCCCATTGGGCCTGGTTGGTGGTCTATACCACCTCGTCAATCACGCCTTGTTCAAACCTCTGTTGTTCCTCAACGCCGGCGCAGTGGAATACGCGACCGGGACAAGGAAACTAAAGAAACTCGGTGGATTGAACCAGAAGCTGCCAGTAACCGCTGCCACCTCACTGATCGGCTCCATGTCGATCGCAGGCATACCACCATTCAGTGGATTCTGGAGCAAGCTGATTATCGTGCTTGCGTGTATTGAGAGTGGCTATTACGGATTCGCACTCGCTGCCGTGCTGGTCAGCATCGTTACCCTTGCCTACCAGCTAAAAGTACAACGCATGGCCTTTTTCGCCCCGTTGCCGGCAGCACTAAAGGATGTGCGCCGAGAACCACCAATGATGGCCCTGGCCATGGTTCTGTTAGCGGTCGGGTGTATCGCACTGTCATTTGCAGTACTCACCGGATTGCGTGATCCATGGCTCATCGGTGCTGCACAGCAAACACTGACAGCGGGTGTTTTCGGGGGATAAGGAATAAATAAGGACAGGATTGAAAATGAATCAATCAGATAGTTCATTCACACACAGACCTCTGCTGGAACGGCTGGCGCTGTTCGCAATGTCATTCGTATTCTGGCTGCTGCTGGTATGGCCGGTATCTCCATTCGACGGAAGTCTTGTCATCGGTGACATAGCTGTCGGTGCGCTGGTTTCGGCGTTCGTGGCGCTGGTGATGCATGAAATAATCCGCGTCAAATTCATCCGTTTACTCAATCCCGTTAGCTGGTTCTGGTTGATCATCTATCTTTTTGTATTGAGTTACTACGTGATCAAGGGTGGCCTGGATGTAAGTTACCGCGTGTTGCATCCGCGTATGCCAATCAGACCGGGCATCGTGAAAGTAAAAAGTGTGCTGAAGACCGACACGGGGAGGACGGCCCTGGCCAATTGCATCACGCTTACACCGGGCACACTGACGATCGACGTGACCAATGACGGTGTTTTCTATATCCACTGGCTTAACGTGCTCAGTCTTGACGAGGACGAGGCCGCAGAACTTGTATTACGGCGGTTCGAATGGTTTATCCAAAGGATTTTTGAATAGGTAATCATCATGACCACAGTAGACTTTATGATTCCGGTACTTATTTCTGGCCTGCTCATTTGCTGTGCCATGTGTCTCTACCGGATCGCTAACGGCCCCACGGCTTCGGACCGCATGGTCGCCATCGATATTCTTGGCACCGTTGTCGTCGGTTTTGTCGCCATCATCACTGCCGTGACCGGCAAAGCATACCTGCTCGACATTGCCCTGGTTTGGGCCCTGGTGAGCTTCGTAGGCACGCTGGCACTGGCTAAATATCTGGTTGGGAAACGACTCAATGAATGAAAAGATCGGATTAACACTTATCACCATCGGTGTCCTGTTCGACCTGCTGGGCTGTGTCGGGCTGGTGCGCTTGCCGGACGTTTACAACCGTATCCAGGCATCGACAAAATGCGTGGTACTGGGTACTACTTTGAGCCTGTTGGGAACCATGGTGTGGTTTGGAACCGCCGCGGTATTCGTCAAAGGTCTTCTCTGTATCGTATTTTTACTGATCACATCGTCCACCGCAGCACATGCCTTATCGCGCGCAGCCCACCGCTCAGGTGTTCCATTGGCCGAAGGAAGTGTGGTTGACCGCTATGCCGAAGACCTTGAGGCCGGCAATGACGACGAGGAAACAGTATCGTGAAACTGCCCGCATTTATGCAACCGAGAATTTTGAAACAGGCGGCCATCGCAGCCTTTACACCTGCGTTTACCACCCGTTTCCCGGCCGAACCATACGAGCCCCAGGAATCTTTTCGTGGACGCCCGCGCTTCAGTGTAGATGACTGTACCGGTTGCGGCGCCTGCGCCCAGGTGTGTCCATCCAAGTGTATCGATGTGATCGATGATCTTGAATCCACGCCCCCCAAGCGGCTACTGATACAACACCTTGATGCCTGTATCGTTTGCGGTCAATGTGAGCGTTATTGTCCAACACAAAAGGGTATCCGCATGAGCCGCGAGTGGGACTTTGCGGGGTTTGCACCCGAAGACTTCGAGGAGCGAATTGAAAAAGAGCTGGTGATGTGCGAGGTGTGCGGTGAACTGCTGGCCCCGGCTGACCAGCTAAAATGGCTCGCTGAACGGCTTGGTCCGGCCAGTTTCGCCAACCCCACCCTGGCAATGTTTGCCGGTCAGCGACTGGGTTATGTAGAAAAGGGTGTCAGGAATACATCGGTATCCATACTACGCACCGATCGCATGGCAATCCAGTGTCCGAAATGCAAACGCAAGACGGCACAGGCCGCCTAGTAAAACAGGGGTCAGACAACGCATATGCATGACCCCATTCATCTAGAAGAACAATTAACAGAATTCATTAAGGGCCGGGTCTGCCTGTTGGGTATAGGTAACCGTTACTGGCGTGATGATGGTGTTGGTTCCTACGTCGCTGAAGCGCTGAAATCCTGCCGGGGTCTTGATGTGATTGATGCTGGATTCATACCGGAAAACCATCTTGAAACAGTTGCCCGCAAGAAGCCGGACACCATATTGATGGTCGACGCCACCGATTTTGGCGCAGAACCCGGTGAAGCCCGGCTGCTTTACCCGAACAGTGTCACATATTCGGGAGTTTCAACTCACGCTGGATCGCTTCGTATGCTGGCTAAATACCTGCATGCAAGGACTCAGGCATCTATCGCACTGCTGGCCATCCAACCAGAAGACACGAGTTCCGGTGAGGGGTTGTCGCCTGTTGTTTCAAACACACTTGAAGGTCTGGTGGAGACTCTGAAGGCTCTATGCTGCAGTTCCAGATGAACCGTGAAGGGGCGCTGGGGCGGGTGGTTCCTTCCGGGACACGCCAGACACATATGTGGTCCCCGAGGCACTTCTCGTCGCACATCCATGTGCTCAATCGCGAAGTACCGTTCATCCTGAACATAACGGT
>CBDTVF010000183.1:0-6538 GCA_965363775.1 uncultured Gammaproteobacteria bacterium | reverse complement strand
CCCTGACCAGCCTGCCACAGCTACCGGTTGCTTGATGGGCAGACATCTTCTAAGCCTTAACAACAGCAGTCCTTCAATAATTAAATACATCCAGCCTCATCGGCTGATTGGGACTTTACGTTTACCCCGCCTGACCGGTGTCACCCTTGCGCGATATTTACTGTTGGCACGAACACTCCATGAAAGCGGGTAAGATTTACTCTGGGACTGGGAACCAATGCGACCAGCCTGGAAATGGTCGCTCCTGCGCATCCCTGCGCCCGCGTCATACCGTACATCCTGTACATAAAATCCAGCGGCTCAAATATGAGCAGAAATATGAACAGTGATATAGAAAGTCTGGGGAAAGTCAGGACATATATGGACGCGCTGCGGTTTTCGTCTGTATGATTCAGGGTAATCGATCAAATCGGAAAGTAAGAATATGATCCTTAGACAGGCACTAATTAACATGTGCGTTTTTTCTTGTATCCTCTCAGCGTGTGATACGACATCGGAGGATACCGCCAACTCAACAGACGGTCAGGCAAAAACATCCGAGACAGCGGTTGCATCCGTCGGACCCGAAACTTTCGAAGCAATACAGAAACCCGCGACCCTGGACGAGAGACTCAAGGTAAGGCAGCAAATCTTAGAAAACAAAACCCGCAATTTCGAAGGTCTGGAGAGAACGCCCGCTGATGACACGGATGCCGTTCGTGGTGAAGTTCCGGATGAAATCCTCAACAAGATTATCAATGATCTTGCATCGAAAATTGGGGCCGAGCGGGCCGAAATCAAAGTGTTACACGCTGAATCGCTGACCTGGGACGATGGCTCCCTTGGCTGTGGAAAACCGGGGCAGGCGTATACACATGCGCAGGTACCCGGTTACCGCGTCATTCTCGGTCAAACGGGTCAGAATTTCGATTATCACGCGACTGAGCACGGACTCTTCATACTCTGCGAAGTGCCAACCCTCGCGGTGCCAGGGGCCGGTAAACCGCCTGTTCAGTAGATCATCGACGACGATGGCCGCCGTCTTTGACGTTGCGGCCATTCTGTGCCTCAGGACACATTCTTTGGGCACACAAGACACTTGTTTGTTTGTCCATCTTCCGTTTTGCGAATGACGACCGGTCAATCCGAATAGCTCATTAGTGACGGCCCGGATGCTGATGAACGGTATTGGTATCTGACGAGATAGATCCAGTTGGATTTATTGAAGTCTTGCAGCTTGCGACTACCGGATAAAAGCAGGGCAAAAGAAAGGGGCCCATGATGGGCCCCAAACTAACTGTCAATCACCCGGGCTTGTGCGGGTTTTACAATCCGCATCCCCGGTTCCTCTTATAAAGTCTACGGCACCACTACACCCGGGGCGGTAAGCACCAAGACCTCCGTGGATTCGGTTGCCCCGCCACGAGCACCGGTTCCCCGGTCACCGTTGGTAATAAGCATCACGCCAAGCTCTGGTGTATTGCCAGGGAACGGACCGAAGTCATAGACATCCAACTGGTCGGAACTGTTGCCAGGGATATCGCTTGTCAAGCCGAAGTATTGCTCACCCAACGGCGTTACCGTTAGCGTATTCGGGAACACGGCCTCATCGCCCGGGCCACCAAAGTAGAAGTCCTGTGCAAAGATCGAGGTGATGTCGACGTTCGTGGCAAGGATATCGGGCCCACTCAGCCCAATTTGCTCGCCACAGATTAACAGCACCGTATTTCCGGTATTGGTGGCGTGTTCGGCGAAGAAGAATGCGCTCGTGGCGCCCGAATTCAGATCGAACACCCAACTAAGTTGGCGTCCGTCCGTAACGTTGTTGAAGCTGAAGTCGCGGTTGAGTATGACATAGTCATCGAGACCATCCTGGTTGGTATCCAGCGAGATCTGATAGCTGACCGGCTGCACAAGGTGTCGCTGCCGTTCGTGGCTGTTGATCGCGAATGCCCAGAGGAATGATTCCTGCCCTGAGCAGAAACCCGCCGGCACAGGAAACGTATTGATGCCCACTGACGCGATATCCGGTGTCGGTGCCTGTGCGCCGAATCCGCCTTCCGGTAAGTTCGGACTCAAAACGAGCAACGAGTAGGGATCGTTCTGTGCAGTACCTACGCCGGTGTTATCGAGACCGATGGTCTCAGGATATCCACCGCCCGCGATTTGGTTCGTCGATGCCACCACCTGTGCTGCCTGTCTTGGTAACACGTGCCACGCAACATGGATATCCTCACCGGCGATATCTTTCAGAGACTTCTTCGACTTCTTCGACTTCTTCGACTTCTTCGACTTCTTCGACTTCTTCGACTTTCCGTCAACTTCAAACAACAGATAACCGTCAAACTCGTTGGCAGTCAAAGCCGCACCGTTGGCACCTTCTGAACCGCTGTTCATAAAGTTTCCGGGTAGCAGGCTGCCGTCAATTCTAAGTGTGACGTCAAAGACGGTATCCTTATTTTCATCACCATTCTTGTTACCCTTCACCGAAATGCTTGAGGGTGCAATAACGGTTACGGCACCTGAACCCTCTGGCCCCGGTGTGCGGTACGTAGGCGTGATGTTATATTTGACCTTCTTATCCCCACGGTTACGAACACGGACGGACCTGGTCAATTCGACTACAGATCCTGCCACATCTACCTGGCCGAAACTCAGACCGCCACCAGCGGCCGGATCGTCATTGTCCCATGCTGAAACAGCTGATAGGGCTGCAATGTCGACTCTCACTTCGCCACCCCCAATTCGGGTAACTGGTGCAAGGTCACCGACAAGTACATCGTTGAGAATGTCAATTTCGGCTGTATTCATCAGCAATGCTTTTGCCTCAACCAGGGTGATGTCTTTCTTGCTCTTCTTGCTCTTCTTGCTCTTCTTGCTCTTCTTGCCGGAATTACGGAAGTCGAGTAAAAGGGCTGCAGCACCTGCGACCATCGGAGATGCACCGGAAGTACCACCGAAAGCTGACGTACCGGTCGCGGTTCCCGATGAGGCCGAGACTGATGCTCCAGGTGCGCCGATCTCCGGCTTGATCCGGTTATCGTCCATCTGTGGGCCACGAGACGAGCTGCCGACCATGGACATGGCAGCAGAGAGGAAGTTGTCAGGATCGATCGTGCCATTGGCGGGCAACGTGCCCTGGGTGGCGAGCGAATCCGCCTGGCTAATCATGTACCCTGGAATTAATGGAGTCGGACCTCCGCCAAAGCCACCGCTGAACGGCGCCCCCGGGGCTACCAGGCCGATGATACCAGCAACGCCACCGGCCGCTTCAATGTTCTGAATCTTCAGGCTGAAGTTGCAGGCGCCACGGTCAACGAGGACGATCAGACCCGACAGAGAGCCCGGCGTGAATGCCGTGCAGCCATCGACATTACCACCAATACCGTCAGCATATTGAACCGCCGCAGAAATAACACTACCCGGAGGAGTGGACCAACTCTGGAAAACCGAAGGGATTCCTGTCAGTGGGCCCACATCGATCAGGGGGAAACCTGCTGAAGGTACGGATGTCTGTGCCACGGAGATGGCAGTCGGAGCACCCGCAGGCGAGCCGCCAACGTAGGGCTTGTCACCACCATTACCGGCAGAGGAGACGGTCAGAACACCCAGCGCAGTGGCATTGTCCACGGCTGCAGAAAGATCGTCATTAAATGGAGAGCCATAGTTACTGCCCAAAGACATGTTGATGATATCCACGGCATCCGAGGGATCGCCGTCACCATCAGGATCGACAGCAAAATCCATACCCTGGATCAGGGCGATACCGTTACACGACCCCGAGTAGGCGGCGCAGACCTTAACTGCGTAGAGATCGACTGCGGGTGCAACACCACCCGTACCACCGATGATGTCAGCCACGTGTGTACCGTGCCCGCCATTGGATGTTGTGTCATTGGAAGGAATTGGATCAGGATCCGGGGCTAAAGCACCGGCAGGCCAGTCCTCGCCGACGAAATCAAAACCGCCGACAACCCGATCACTGGGAAACTGGCTATCGAGGACGGTATGCCTGGAATCACCTTCGAACGGGCCTGTATCGGTCCCGTAAGCCGCCTCGTAGGCTGCCAGTGTCCCGGCACCGTCAAACGCGGCGTGGGTATAGTCAATGCCGCTGTCGAGTACCGCGACCGAGATGCCCTTACCGTCTGCACCAAAACCCTGGACATTGCTCGCACCAATATATGGAACAGTCTCGGAAAGGTCCAACTCGTAATGTGACACCTCCTTAATGGTCGATACCATGGGATCATCAGCAATAGCCTGCAAATCTGCCACATCTACTTCCAGGAAAACAGCATTGAGCACCATGTGCACCTGGCCGATAAGCCTCGCACCCGGCAAACTCAGGCAACTTTGCAGAAATGCGGCCTGCTCTTGTTCTATGTCTTGCTTGTTGCCACCACGAGCAACCGGGGCACCCTTCAGACGCACAATGACTTGCTGGCGACCCTCGGCGACCGCGAAATTGCGGTTCAACAATGGGTTGACACCGGTGATGGTTGGACGCTGATCGGGCGCAAGCATTTCGATGGAATTGGGAAGCACCCGCTCCGTAAACTTGTCCGGTTCGGCACCAGTAGAGGCGGAACTTGCCGCCAAAACCATTATTGCCGTTAGTAGCTGAAAACCTTTCATATAGAACTTCTCCTTAAAAATCAGAAAACTTAAAATCAGAAAACTTAAAATCAGAAAACACTTTTAATGCTTGTTTGAGGTCATCAGTGCTTACCCTCATGGCAAGTCCGTTGATCTCTGGCTATTTTTCTGCGGCCTCGGCATGGCATGCCGAACAAGCGTCGACTGACGACGCAATTGATAGAATGGCTTCGCCCCCCAAGTGTTTTCTATGTGTAAAACAAGTGATTTCAAAGTTTGATGTAGTCTACATACCTTTTAGTGTTGGTTGACGCCTCCAGGTTTCTCATTGAGTACTGGGTCATCGGCAGAACATACAACACTGTGAGCCATTTACCTGCGCCAACGATCCATTCAAACCCTTGACGAACCTGTCTATTCGGAAATCCGAAGCGCCTGAGTATAGACGATGAGAATGAGAATTGTCTAGATTGTAGTCAGGAATCCCTGTTTCGGACACCTGCAATGTGGACAAGACCCCGAGGATGCTTCAACAAAAGATTGCAAAAATGTATACAAAAGTTCAAGTTGAAAACCGTTCTATACTATGATTATAGAAGGTAAACCGACCGGAGGGCATAACATCAATACGCACATAGAGCAGACACAGTTGGTTTCGATCGAGGCTCGCCGCGTTGGCTGGTTCCTATTGTGGATTGCCATTGGTTTGACATTGGCACATGTGATCTGCATGGTGGGTTGGTACAGGTACGGGGACATGCTCCCATTTGATGACTTTCTGTACATTTCTTTTTTCGATCTCGATGAAGAAGAATCATTGGGGACCTGGTTCAGTGCGCTCATTCTATTCTTTGCAAGCGCGCTGACACTATTCCAGGCCAGGTTTCCTCTCAACAAACTCCGTCGCTGGCATTTTTGCTGGTGGTTACTCGGTATCGGATTCTGTGTACTTTCGATTGATGAGGTAGCCGGATTTCACGAGTTTGTGAACACAGTGGTAGAAGGCACGCACTGGACAACTTTTGGCGCAATAGTGGTTCTGGTGACGGGATTGGCTTTCCTGCCGTTCATGCTGAAACTGCCATTTCGCACAATGGTCCTGTTCCTGGCTGCCGGCTCAATATATGTGGGTGGAGCCGTGGGGGTGGAGTATGCAACACTCTGGCACGAAGAGAACCGCCAGTTGAACACGCTGGGGTACAACCTGTGGAACGCGTTAGAGGAATTCATGGAAATGGCAGGAGTTATTCTTTACATTTATGCCTTGCTGGCTTATATCGAAAGCAATTGGCACGAGGCCAGATTGCACGTTGAGTTTAATAACGATAACAAATCTCACAAGCCGAAATATTAATAAGCCAAAGAATAAGCCAAAGAATAAGCCAAGTCATATATCAGATTTTTTCTCAGTTCTTGTTAAGGCGAAGGAAAGCGTGGGGTCAGAGTCAAGTGCCAGAGTGCTACTCCGATTCTTGACTCTGACCCCCCCCCTTGATTCTGGTTTACCGCACCGGTCGCGAATGGGCTGACCCACTAAAAATGGCGTTCATGAAAATAGCATTCAACCCGTCCAGGTAGGCTCGCACATTCGGATCCTGGGTAAAACCAATCACGTAACCCCTGCCATTGCGCTGGGCGACAACAAACGTTTTATACGCCAGTTGTTTCCTGTTCTGCTCCCAGATATAGCCACTGGCAAGCAGGTCTTCTGCACCACTGAATAGCGCAACATTCACACCCTTATCCGTTTTGACTGATGTGTAAATATCAGACCCCCTGACGAGTACATTCAGAGTGGGGGAAACGCCCGCGCCAAGCCAGTGATCGGGGTCGACGTTGGCCAGTCGGGGCAAAAGTAAAAAGTGCCACTCAGTCGGTGAGGCCCGATTACTTTTATTGTCGAAGGACTCCTCCTGGCCGGGGGACTAAACCGCTACCGCGGTAGCGGTTTAGTCGTGCG
>CBDTVF010000182.1:0-6569 GCA_965363775.1 uncultured Gammaproteobacteria bacterium | reverse complement strand
TATTTTCAATTTTAAGATGGTCAGACTAATTAAAATACTGCTTCTGTTTGCCGTGGCTTTTCTGCTTTTTGATAAGCTTTTCATTTTCGTAGCAAATCGGTCTGCAGAAGCCGAAGTTGATAAAAGGCTTGAATACCTTGTAAAAGGTGAAATCAATTCGGATATTGTTTTTTTTGGATCCTCAAGGGGAGCAAGAGCAATATTGGCAGAACAGGTTGAAGAAGAGGACCAGATACCCGAGGGTGAGGCGGTGCTTTCACCCATGGTCGGTACATTTTACGGTGCCTCAAGCCCTGAAGCACAGGCGTTTGTCAGCCTGGGCCAGAGAGTGGGTGTCGGCGATACCTTGTGTATTATTGAGGCCATGAAAATGTTCAACCAGATCGAGTCGGATGTATCCGGCACGGTGGTGGCGATCCTGGCCGAGAATGGCCAGCCGGTTGAATATGATCAGCCCCTGTTCGTCATAAGATGATATTGGATTAATAAGCATGGCCGTACTTGAAAAACTTGTCATTGCCAACCGTGGTGAAATCGCGCTGCGCATATTGCGCGCCTGTAATCCCATGGGAATCAAGACCGTCGCGGTGCATTCCACTGTAGACCGCAATCTCAAACATGTCGCATTGGCAGATGAGGCGGTCTGTATAGGACCTGCGCCCGGCACCGATAGCTATTTGAACGTTCCTGCCATTATTGCGGCAACCGAAGTGACCGATTCCGTAGCCGTGCATCCCGGTTATGGCTTCCTCGCTGAAAATGCAGATTTTGCAGAGCGTGTCGAACAAAGTGGTTTTATTTTTATCGGACCACGACCGGAAACCATTCGCCTGATGGGTGACAAGGTCTCTGCCATCAAGGCGATGCGGGATGCAGGCGTACCCTGTGTACCCGGTTCCGACGGAGCGCTGTCGAGCGATATCGCAGAAAATCAGGCAATCGCCCGACGTATTGGTTATCCCGTCATTATCAAGGCTGCTGCCGGCGGTGGTGGTCGTGGCATGCGGGTGGTACATACTGAAGCCCACCTGTCCAATGCCCTGCAATTGACCCAGCAGGAAGCACAGACCATCTTTGGCGACGGCACCATTTACATGGAAAAATTCCTGCTGAGCCCACGTCACGTGGAAGTGCAGGTCATGGCGGATCAGCATGGCAATGCCATCCACCTGGGCGAACGTGATTGCTCAACCCAACGTCGTCACCAGAAAGTTATCGAAGAAGCCCCGGCCCCTGGAATCACCCCGGAGCAACGGGCCGAAATTGGTAGAATTTGTACAGAAGCCTGCAAGCGGATTGGTTACCGTGGCGCCGGTACATTTGAATTCCTTTATGACGATGGCCGTTTCTATTTTATTGAAATGAACACCCGCATACAGGTCGAGCACCCGGTTAGTGAATTGATTACCGGTGTTGATCTGATCAAGGAACAGATTCGGGTGGCAGCCGGCGAAAAGCTCTCTTATACCCAGGACGACATAGTCATCCGTGGTCACGCGATCGAATGTCGGATCAACGCGGAAGACCCGGAAACATTTATGCCCTGTCCGGGCACAATAAGTGATTTCCATGCCCCCGGCGGCCCTGGCATCCGGGTTGATTCGCATATCTATGACGGTTACAGGGTGCCCCCAAACTATGATTCCATGATCGGCAAGATCATTGCCCATGGTGAAACCAGGGAGATGGCCATCGCCCGTATGCGGATGGCGCTGGATGAAACGGTGTTGGATGGTATCAAGACCAATATCCCCCTGCATAAATGGTTACTGGTAGACCCGGGTTTTCTCAAAGGCGGCTTCAATATTCATTACCTGGAAAAGCGCCTGACAGAACGGGCATCTGACTAGCGCTCAAGACTGCTTAACCATCATGTCCTGGTTGGAACTCAGTGTGCGTGTGTCGCGGCAGAATGCGCCACTGGTTGAAAGTCTTCTAAAAAACGAACCTGTGTTGGCATTGACGCTGACAGATGATGCGGACGATCCGGTATTGGAACCCGGTGTTGGCGAAACACCTTTATGGCCTTCAGTGTGTGTAACGGCGCTGTTCAGTGGTGATACAGCAGTTGAGCCACTAACCCGTATGCTCAGCCTGGTGCCTGGTGTTGACTGGCCGCACCAGGTTAATTTTCGAAAATTTGAAGATCAGCAATGGGAAAGGGTCTGGCTGGATCGATTCAAACCCATGCAGTTCGGTTCCGGTCTTTGGATTGTGCCGGGTGAAGGGCAGGCACCTCTTGATGCCAGGCACGTTTTACGGCTTGATCCCGGTCTGGCCTTTGGTACAGGCACTCACCCGACAACGCACCTGTGTCTTGAATGGATGGCAAGCCATGATTTTAGCGGCGAACAGGTGGTTGATTATGGTTGTGGTTCTGGCGTGTTGGGTATCACCGCCGCCATCAAGGGCGCCAAAGCTGTTATTTGTGTCGATAACGACCCACAGGCATTAACCGCGACGGGCGATAATGCGCTTAGAAACGCTGTGCAGGATGTCATTGGTAGCTTGGCTCCTGAAGATTTCAAACAACAGTCAGCTGATGTAGTACTCGCCAACATCCTCGCCGGCCCGCTGGTTGAACTGGCGCCACGCTTAACAGCGACACTTCGACCCGGCGGTACACTGGTGCTCTCTGGCATACTTGAGGAGCAGGCAGAAGAGGTCAAGAATGCCTATACAAGTGATTTTTCAGAATTACAATTGAAGATGATGGATGGCTGGGTCATTTTGACGGGAAAGAAGCTGGATTAAATCATGCAGGAAAAGGTAAAAATTAACCTTGGCTCAGGCCACTGGAAGTTTGAGGGTTGGGTCAATGTGGATCTCGACCTTGAAAGTCTACCGGATGTTTGTGTCAATCTGTCTGGCGGTTTGCCATTCGCCAGTGGTGTCGCACGTTTGATGCATACCGAAGATTTCATTGACCAGTTGGAAATCGAAAAGGCCGCAGAGTTTTTAAGTGAATGTCATCGTATCCTCGCCCCGGGTGGTGTGCTGCGTGTGTTAACACCGGATATGCGAAAACTGGCGCATCTATACCTCAACGATCCGAATAAACTGAAGTCAATGTGGAAGGAATTTGTCGGTATTGATCTGTTTGTGGGTACGGCAGGGGAAGTTTTTAATTCAGGAATGAGGTTTGCCGGGCATACCTTCCTGTACGACGAGGAAACCTTTAAGGCACTCTCAAAGCGTTGTGGTTTCGATGCACGCAGGGTTGAATTCCAGCAAAGTGAAGAGCCTGAATTACGGGGGCTGGATTTGCGTTCACCCAGCGAGGCCATCTCACTGTACTTTGACTGCTATTCTGTCTGATGTCCGGATTGCGCGGTCAAATAACAGAGCTGATTGTAATTCCAGCCATCGCGACGCTGTTACCGTGGTCCTGGACCTACCGACTGCTGCGGCAATTGTCCCGCCTCTCATGGTTGTATCGTGAAGAAACCGAGTTGGCTGAGGCCGCGACCATTGCCAATGGAATTTTTGAGACCGGCCCTGTATGGCGACGTCATTTCCGCATCAATAAACTGATTGATGGTGTTGATCCATGGTTGATCAGATTCAGAAGTAAACGCTGGATGGAAAAACATCTTGAAGTCAAAGGTAGCTGGCCAACGGATGGTCCATTTATAGCGCTCAGCATTCACTGGGGCGCCGGTATGTGGGGTGTGCGCCACATTCAACATCATTCGCAACCGGTATCGGTCATCGCCAGACCCGTTTCAGAGTGGGGTTTGGTTTGGTCAACACCGAAACAGATTTACACTAAGTTCTGTTTACGTGAAATTGAGCGTGCCGGTGGCACCGACATTACTGTGACCGGACCGGGTCTTACCAAGCGCATGGCAGATCAGATTGAGATGGGTCACGGTTTGCTGGCTTTGCTGGACGTACCAAGGGGCAAGAATGAAGGCGGGTTTCCGGTGGATTTCCTTGGCCAGCCAACCTATTTTGCGACGGGAATTGTAAATATCGCAGTAAAAAATAACTGGCCCATCGTGCCTTACGCCATCGGTGTGGATTTCAAAACCGGAAAACGACAACTTGAAATCAAATCTAAGATAACCGCCGCTGACACGCATGATGCGGTGACACAACTGGCAGCATATTTTGATCAGATTGTCAGGCTCGAGCCAACCCTCTGGTTATTCTGGTATATACACAGCGCTTTTCTATCATCTGATTTCAGTCAACAGTGAGCGATGTGACTCACAACACAAATAAAAACACGCTTTAGAACCCTATTTTGATTGCGACTATGGACAAGTCAGGGTCAGGATATGGGTGCAATTGGCGGGCTAAAAGTCCAAAGCTGCTAATAACTCTCCAGGTGTGGTCCAATCCCTGCCACAGACAAAACGCGGTAAATTCCAGCGGTTACTATGGGAGCTTACCTGCCCGGCATCCGTCCCAACGACCGCCAGACAACGGTGTTGTTCGCGATGCTGCGGGAAAAACTCCCTGCGGATGTATTCACTTGATTCCCCGAATGGGTAGGCGAAAACGGCTGGATACCGACCGATTTTCTGTTGGATAAACTCACAAGCCCTGACTACCTGCTCGTGACAGTGTTCGTAGGTATCGACAACTTCGAAGCCTCCGCGGGCATAGTGCTCCTCTTCAAGGTCCGGGTGATTATGGTCCCAACCGTGGTTGCCAATAGACAGCAACGGGTGTGCTTCCGCCTTGCTCCACCAGTCATCACTCAAGTGGCCCCGGCCAAACAGTGAGTTACGATCAATCAGTTCACGCACATGTGGGCTGGCTATGACAAAACTGGTGGCATGCAAGCCTGGTTGGGCATCTGCTCCATGTTTTTCAATAAAAGCTTCCATGATTTGCAGAAAGCCTGTCTGCTGACCATGCCCGGGAAACTCCAGTGAACGTACGTCATAATCACAACCATCATCAAAAGTCAGGCAGACCACAGGCTTGTCGTTGGCAAACGGAACACCGGCGTATACACCGGCAATGAGCGTGACCAGGGATACAAATTGATAACCCGCAGCGTGCAAGGCATCCAGATCGGCTGCAAGGGCTACGTGGTCATTGTTGCTGGTCTCACTGCCCGTAATATTTTGGGAGTGATAGGTGAGTATGGTTGCTCTCAAGATTGGGTTACCTGGTGCATTCTAAGCTGATGTGTCGTGGGTAACGAGTTACCCACCCTACTTCTAATACCAATATCAGAAATTAGGCTTAACCGGCAACGCCTGATAACACTCTATTGCATCCATGATTTCCTGACGGGCAACGTTAACATCTTCCCATTCACCCGTTCGCACCCACTTGTTGGGCTCGAGGTCTTTGTAGTGCTCAAAAAAGTGCTCAATCTGATCCAGTAAGAGTTTATCAATGTCTTCAAATGAAACGATATCCCGGTAAATACCGGTGACATCAGTAATAGGCACAGCGAGGATCTTTGCATCTTCTCCGGCTTCATCCTTCATCTGCAATACGCCGACCGGGCGGCATTGGATCACGGTTCCGGGTACCAATGGCAGTGGCAGCACCACCAGTACATCCAACGGATCTCCATCACCACACAAGGAGTGGGGCACGTAACCGTAGTTACAGGGGTAGTACATGGCGGTTTTCAGCATCCGGTCGACAAAAATCGCGCCGGATTCCTTGTCGATTTCATATTTGATAGCCGGGCTGTTCATAGGGACTTCGATGATGACATTAATTTCATCGGGTAAATTTTTTCCGGCCGGGACCTGTTGCAGGCTCATTGATTATTCCTCATCTGGTGACCCATCATTATACGATAATTTGAGCCTTCTCATTTCAAACAGAAGCGTTAGCAACTACAATACGCGCCCTGCTTTCAAAGGTATCAATTCAATGTGTCCGGCAACACCAGTCAATGAACATTCCCGCGGTTATGTGATTCCTATCGGTGGCGCGGAGGCAAAGCGTAAAGACCCGGTAATTCTCGAACGTTTTGTAGAGCTGTGCGGAGGTGAAAACGCGCAAATACTCGTTATCCCGACCGCCTCCCTGCTGGATGAGACAGGTCCGGTTTACCAGGAACTGTTTGAAGGCATGGGCGCTAAAGCGATGTGTATTCCAATCGAAGAGCGTGACGACTGCTACCAGGAAGACACACTGGCTGTAATGGAAAGGGCCACCGGCATCTTTATTACCGGCGGCAACCAATTGCGTTTGAGTACGATACTTGGTGGTACACCCGTTGCGCGCTCAATACGCAGGCTTAATGCGGCTGGTGTACACATGGCTGGCACTTCTGCCGGTGCTGCGATTATCTCTGAGCATATGATTGCCGGTGGTCGCAGTGGAGCGTCACCACGGGAAAGTGGTGTGGTGCTGGCGCCGGGTCTTGGATTAACCAATCGTGTCATTATCGACCAACACTTCAACAGGCGTGGTCGCATGGGACGTCTTCTTGCTGCCCTGTCGTTTAATCCGTTTGTCTGCGGTTTGGGTATTGATGAGAATACGGCCGCATTTATTGGACCCGATGGCAATATGGAAGTGGTGGGTCATGGCACGGTATCGGTGGTAGACCCGTCGGATCTGCGTCATTCATCCATGAGTTATGT
>CBDTVF010000181.1:0-6612 GCA_965363775.1 uncultured Gammaproteobacteria bacterium | reverse complement strand
CACCGACGCGTTACCGGATACTGGAGCGAAGCGCTCATCTGCGACAGGTACAAAAAGAAACCCTGAGCCAATCGGTGCCGCAATGGATGGACAAAATCAGTTGGTTGGATGAGCCTCCGGAAACAGGCTGGCAAGGTATTTTTCTGGCCAATGAAGTTCTGGATGCACTGACAGTCGATCGTTTCTGCATCGAAGCTGACGGCATCGGACAGTTACAGGTCGTAGATGATGCTGGTGGTTTCAGCTGGGCAAAAGGTCCCTGCACGGTTGCCATGCAGTCAAAAATTCAGACCATCCTGTCTGACCTGGAGAAGAAACCCACCGCCGGATACCGTTCTGAATTGAATACCAGTCTTTCTGCGTGGCTACAGGCCGTCACCGCGAGTTTACAAAAGGGTGTGGCCTTGTTTATCGATTATGGCTATCCACGCCGGGACTATTACCAACCAGAACGTCGGGATGGCACCCTGATCTGTCACTATCAGCACCGTGCTCACAACGACCCATTCAAATGGCCAGGACTGACCGACATCAGTGCCTCCGTCGACTTTACCGCATTGGCAGAGGCCGCTGATGAGTGTGGACTCGAGGTCTGCGGATATACCACCCAGGTCATGTTTTTGCTGGGCTGTGGATTGGACAGATTGCTTGCTGAATCACAGTCTTTGCCGGAAAGAGAGAAGCTCAAGATAAACAACCAGGTACGGCAGCTGACCCTACCGGGGGAAATGGGTGAACGATTCCAGGTCATGGCACTTGGCCGTGGTCTTGATGAAGACCTGGCATACGACCTGCAGGGTTTCAGAATTACCGATCTCTGCCACAGGTTGTGATGCTCGTGGGTAACAAGTTACCCACCCTACAAATATCCTGTGCGCACCGTCACCAATAGTTTGTGGTTATGATGCCTGCGCGTAGGGTGGGTAACTTGTTACCCACGTTTATCCACGTGCGTAATGAATTACTCACCCATTGTAGCAATCGCCTCAATTCTCGCCTGGCTCAAAAGCTTACCTACCTGCGGACCACTGATGCCTTCCAGATCCAGATCCCTTGCACGGATTCCTGCAGTTTCCTTATAAGCCCTTTGCAGGTAATCACCTTGCGGATAGGGCCGGCCCTCCAGACCTTTTCGGCCTCGAAAGTCCGCTTCACAAGCTACAACAAAATCAGGTAACAGGTCAGGTTGCCGGAAGACGTCCAGTCTTTCCAGTAAACGTAAAACCGTCGTAGGCCGGGCTTCGAGTATGCGGTGGCAATCCAGGTGTCTCGCACAAACCTTGCGTGCCAGATCATGTACGGCATTGGGTACTTTCATACGACTGCAGACAGCATCCACCAGCGGAACACCAGCAGCCTCGTGGCCCCTGTGTGATGGCCAGTATTTTTGTGGTGTTACACCCTTTCCAAGGTCATGCAACAAAACCGCGAAGACAATATTGGCGGTACCGTTACTTATATCCGCAGCAGCATCCAGCGCCATTTGCAAATGGACGCCTGTATCGATCTCGGGATGATACTTTTCCGGTTGTGGAACACCAAAAAGGACATTGACTTCAGGTAACAATACTTCCAGCGCGCCACACTCGCGTAAAACACTGACAAACTCGGATGGTCTGCCGGTCTTCATGGCAGCTTCAAACTCACGCCAGATACGTTCGGCCGCCAAATGCTGAAGCTCACCCGATCGTGTTATTTCGGTCATCAGCGCCATTGTGGAAGGGTGCACCCGGAAACCTAAATGGGCAAAACGGGCAGCAAAACGGGCGACACGCAAGACCCGCAGCGGATCTTCCACAAAGGCATCCGAAACATGTCGCAGAATCTTCTGTCGCAAGTCCTGCTGACCACCAAACGGGTCGATCAGATGGCCATTCTCGTCCTGGGCAATGGCATTGACGGTCAGATCACGACGTTGCAGGTCTTCTTCCAAAGTCACACCGGGATGAAAATCCACGTTGAACCCGTGATAACCATGACCCTGTTTTTTCTCGGTGCGGGCCAGCGCATACTCCTCACCATTTCCTGAATGCAAAAAAACAGGAAAGGATGCACCGACCTGTTTGAAGCCCCTTTCCAACATTTCATCTGATGTGCTACCGACCACAACCCAGTCACGCTCTATGACCTTGAGCCCCAAAAGACTGTCGCGTACGGCACCGCCTACCAGGTAGGTTTTGCTGCTGTTCAAGGTCGGGGCTGCCTCCGGCAATTATCCAACCTGTCCTGGTGAGCTGAACCGGAAAGATAGTAAGGAACCACCTGGTCTATCGCACGCGGATCGACTCCGAAATATTCGAAACCATTCTTCTCGCAAATATTATCTGTCTTTAATGACTGATAATTATCCCAGGAAAATGGTTTACCCGGGACCAGACCCATTACCTTGGCCATCGCTGCAGACAAAAGGCCGGGCAATCCTATGACGCGCCTTTTCAGACCCTTCGTTTTCGCGGTCCACTCGACAAGTTCTTTCAGAGTGAAAATTTGCGGGCCACCCAGTTCATAGCTTTCTCCCCAGGTCATCGGATCCTCAAGTGAAGCGACCATGACAGCCGCGACGTCTTCGGCAAAGACGGGTTGCAAACGCGCCTTGGGACAAGCCAGCGGCATCACGGGCATCATGCTCAACATAGCCGCGAAACGATTGAAGAACTCATCACCCCGGCCAAAGATCACCGACGGCTGAAAGATGCTGACATCAACATCATCGGCCGACCGCAAGAGAGCCTCTGCCTGGCCCTTGCTTTTCAGGTAGTCGCTGCTGCCTTT
Source organism: uncultured Gammaproteobacteria bacterium (assembly GCA_965363775.1). Classification (GTDB taxonomy): domain Bacteria; phylum Pseudomonadota; class Gammaproteobacteria; order Xanthomonadales; family SZUA-36; genus SZUA-36. The sequence continues at coordinate 3,840 of CBDTVF010000181.1, read as the reverse complement.
ACCGGCATTCAGTGCACTCACGTGAAGCAGGCGCGAAACACCTGCCTGTCGACAGGCCGCGATGATGCCTTCAACCAGTTCAACATGAACCTTGTGAAAACCTTTGCCACCACCGCCAGTTTCATTCAGGATGCCCGCCATGCTGACCACGGCGTCCGCACCTGCAAACTGTTGTGCCAGGACATCAGCGTCATACACATCCGCCTGCACCAGATCAACTCCCGCTATCAACCCTATTTCGCTGCGGCGATCCACAGCACGGGTCAGCACCACACAGTGATGCCGGTCAGCTGTCAAGGCGCGCAGAAGATACCTGCCGAAAAACCCGCTGGCACCTATCAATACTATTCGCATGTCACTTCCTCTTGGCCATTTCATCAGGGTTGATCACGGCACACCACATCAGTATATCCCTTGACGCCTATCTTACCGGATTCGATGTGAGGCATTCGGGCCGATACGCGTTTTACCGGTCCGCCCAGACGCCAATCGTATAGGGTTGTAAAAGCCAGTACACGTGGAATGTAATCCCGGGTTTCAAAATAGGGCAAAGTTTCTATCCATATTGCAGCTTCACCCTGGGGACGGGTATCCAGCCAACGATCCACGGCACGGGGGCCGGCGTTGTAGGAACCGGATACCAGTACCGGGTTTTGTCTGTAACCCTGCAGCAGGTCACTCATGAAAGCCGTACCAACAGGCAGGTTGCCAGCCACCGTTTTTAACTGGGCAATACCACTCCATGGCAGGCCATGCTTTTTCGCAACACGTTTGCCGGTCGCCGGTGTGACCTGCATCAGACCAAGCGCGTTGGCCGATGACCGGGCTGTCTCTACCATGGCGCTCTCGGAGCGTATGGTGCCATAAACCCAGGCCGGGTCGAGTTGGTTGGCAGTAGCTTCGCGTTTTATCTCCGCTTCCCAAATCAGTGGGAATCGCCATTCATAAAAACGTCTGTCACCACTGTTGCCAAGTGCGAAAATTGCCCGGTCATGCCAGGCTTCTCTTTCCGCCAGCGCCGCTACGACTTTTAAATCTGACGTTGGAAGACGGCTTGCGGTCAATGACCACTCACCGATTGCCCAATCAATTAATTCCGCTTTTCTGAGTTCCAGGGCACGCTGGAAACCGGCATTACCAGCAATTCGTTCAATATCAGCCGCTTCGATCTCAGGTTGCTCAGGGCAAATGTTATACGCAAGATCAAGCTCATCGGCCGCCAGGAAACCATAATAATTTGCCTTGTCTGCCAATTCCCGCAGTGACTCCGAGGGTGATTCCGTCGATCCGGATCGCAATCCGGCCTGGGCCAGCCAATAGCGCCAGCGATCATCGTTGCGTAAATCCTGCGGCATCTGCCCGATGACCGAGGTGAGTGCAGCCCATTCCTGTCTGCTGAGCAAAAACCGGGCCCACCATTCCAGTATTTGAGAATCGCGGGATGAGACTGGAACGAGGGCCATGTTGGCCGCCGTGTCATCCGCCAGCTCAACGGCGGAATACAGGGCAATCTCCCTCAACAACGTGTTTCTTTGTATTTCTTCCCAGTTGAAATGACCATCCAGAATTTGGAATTTTTTCGCGGCCAAAGATGCATCTTTACGAGCCAGCCGTTTCAGGGATGTTGCCGTTATCATGCGGGTGGCTTCGTTATCCGGCCAGCTTTTCGCCTTCTCCAGGTTTGCATAGCCGGCACGATTCAGCACTTGCCAGTCTTCCAGCCAGCGACGTTGGTTCTGGGGAATAAAACGTGCCAGATAAGAGGTCAGGCTCCTGTTGTCCTTCCCCATGGCCAATTGTATTCGCTCCCAGGCAAGACTTTCCGAAACCCCCTGGTTTTTTATCAACCATATAAACACCGGATCACATTCATCCGGCTGGGATTTGCCCACTGCCCAAAGATTTTGTGCTTCAGCCAGAACCCCATCTGTCTGCTTCAAAATTATTTTCCCACGTGTACGCTGGCACCTCAGGACCGTGTCTCTAACACCTTCGGAATGCGCAAGCAGATCCGCCCAGCGTCCTTTCTTTGCCAGTGTTTTCAGCCAGGCACTGCGTAAGCCGGCCGTGAAAGCCCAATCCTTATGGGATTTGAGAAAGGCTGACATTTCCTTGACCGGCACGCGGGCGCGGCGGTTTCTATAATCCTCGTATTGCAAATAGGGAAACAGCACGTAGTCCTGGAGGGTGTCTTTGATCTGCTCGAAACTGTCGTGATCGCCTTTTTTTGCTGCTTCCCACGCGCGCTTGAATCGCTCAAGCTCCGGGGTTGAACCCGGGCCTGACGCCATTAACTGGCCACTAAAAATGACCAGGAATGCAGTTAACAAATATGCAAGATGCCGCATACCTGTCGCATGGGTTATGCTTGTTTTCTCAAAATTGTTCAAAGGTATTTTCACAGGCTGTTTTTATAGTGTAGTGCATGGACAGGACAATTTATGCAAACGCAATCTGTACGACAAGACAATTCGGTAAAAAACAATCATGATCTGGGTTGAATATGCACTAACCGGGCTTCTGGCAGGCTTTCTGGCAGGTTACCTTGGCATTGGTGGCGGACTGGTCCTGGTACCTGCATTGAGCTTCCTGTTCAGCCAGGATCCGGCCATCGCAGACATCGCTGTGCAGATGGCAGTTGCAACGTCCCTGGCTACCATGCTGTTCACATCGATGAGCTCCCTGCTTTCTCACCACAAGCGTGGGGCCATTTTGTGGTCATTGGTCAGACAAATGATACCCGGTCTGCTTATTGGTGCCTTTCTCGGGAGCTTCATCGCTGACCGCATCGGTAACGTCGCACTTGGCAATGTGTTTGGTGTTTTTGCACTCATAGTCGGTCTGCAGATGTTACTTGGCTCAAGACAGCAGAGAGACAGCGCCTTGCCAGGTCGTTTTTCAGTCAATGGCACCAGCTTTGGTATCGGCGCGATTTCGAGCCTGCTTGGTATTGGTGGAGGCAGCTTGACCGTACCCTGGCTATTGTGGCATGGACAACGTGTCCAAAATGCCATCGCCACAGCTGCTGCCTGTGGTTACCCGATCGCTATTGCAGGCACAGTGGGGTTTGTCTTTTTAGGGGACAACCACGCATCGGCGCCTACACTGGGTTATGTAAATCTGCAGGCCCTGGCCGGAGTGGCCCTGTTCAGTGTGTTCGGCGCACCACTGGGCGTGGCCGCCGTACACAGAAGCTCACCTGTGTTGGCGAAACGCTTCTTTGCAGCCTTCCTGCTGGTTGTGGCCGCTAAAATGTTATTGCGTTAGCGGTAAGATAATGGTGGTACAGGCACCACCGATGGCCGGGTTATGAATAGTGATGCGGCCATCATGCTCGGCGACAATTTTGCGACAAATAGCCAGTCCAAGACCGCTGCCATGGGTTTTGAACGTCACGTATGGTTCAAATGGTTTCTCCAACACGGCCCTCGGGTAACCAGGTCCACGATCACTGAGCTCTACCTCCAGCCATTTCTTGCCAGCCTGGTTGATCAAGCGGGTGCGAATATGCACATGGGCCTCTTTACCATCAGCCACCGCCTCGCTGGAATTGACAACCAGATTGTGTAACAACTGACGAATCTGCCCGCTATCTGCCGATAAACCGGGAGGCCCGTTAATCAGCTTAAGTTGAAAATTAACCCTCTGTTCATCGTGCTGGTAAAGGGCAACAACGTCTTTGATCAGTTGATCAAGGGCCATTGGCAAGCGCTCCAGTTGCGGCCCCTGTGCGTAGTCACCAAAGGCATCCACCAGTGAGCGCAAGGCCTCGACCTGAGAAACAATGGTTCCGGTTGCACGCTCCAGCATATTGCCATCTTCTTCACTCAGCTTGTTTTT
>CBDTVF010000180.1:0-6621 GCA_965363775.1 uncultured Gammaproteobacteria bacterium | reverse complement strand
GCCAAAGCGTTCATGACCTCAATACTTTGAACAGTGATGACGCTCACATTGAAGACCATATTAGACTTACCGCACCACCAATCCTCGGTGTACCGTTCCTGAAAGGTGTTATTGATACTTACTTGCAGCAGCATCCCGATGTGTCGCTTTCTACAACATTAGTAAACCGGCAAATCAATCTTATCGAAGAAGGTTATGACCTGGCGTTGCGCGTGGGAACACTTGATGATTCCAGCCTGGTCGCCCGCGTGGTCGGGCAATTTCCATTGTCCATCGTCGCAAGCCCGGCCTACATTGAAGCCCATGGCGAGCCAGCACACCCCAAGGAACTTGTAAAACATAACTGCATCATCAATACATTAGCCCAATCACCACGCCGCTGGGGATTTAGGGACGGTCGGCGTAATTTCTCGATTAAGGTAAATGGCCAGTGTGATGCTAATGATGACATCATGCTGCGATCCATAGCGTGTTCAGGCTTGGGAATTGCCTATCTGCCCACGATAGTCGTTCACGACAATATCGCTAACGGTGAATTGGTGCCGATACTAAACGACTTTATCCCTGACCCTCTTCCGGTATCTGTTGTATATCCGAGTCGGCAATTTCTTAGTACAGCGAAGCGCATACTTATTGATCACCTGATAGCCAATGCTACATCGCCCATTCAATTTGGGGAGTAGCTCATAGGGCACTCACGGCATTTACAACAAACGAAATCTGGTGACTGGACCTCATCGTTGAATGTGTAGTGGACTTGAAAGTCTGGCCGGGTTCTGCTGTAGGCCATGATTGGAATTGTGGGACCGTTGTTCTCCAGTTAGCGGTTATTCAGAAGATACGTGCTCACCTGGATGACAATGCAATCTCTCGTTGCAGTATTGGAAAACAGATTTATTGTTTGGTCATAACGATGGTTTTTGCCGGTGGTTCTGGCGGAAGCCTTCTCGTTGGTCTAAAACAGTAGGCGACCCACAATTTCTTCGGCGATGATACTGATACCCCACGATAACAAGGGAATCAGTGCATAAAAGACCAGGCGGGCATAAGTAGACATTGTAAAGGGCCACTCAGAAACGCTCTCTACGAGTCCCCGATAGGTAATGATATCTGCCATCTCGCCACTGGATTTTATGCCTCTGGAATTTTGAAACCCATGTCTCCGCTTGGAGATCTCATTGGTCAGCCAAACCAGCTCTTCATTTTTCGACTGCTGAATTCTTTTATGCACACCATGCACCGGTAAAAACAGGGCAAATCCCATTGAGACCAGCGTAATACCTCCAACAAACAGCATGATTTGCCCAAATCCGGTCTCAAGCATCATCAGGCTCCAGATTGAAAGAGATCCAGCCAGTAGTAAGGCATTCCTCAAGCCAAACTGGGTAAATGGAGCCATTGGTGAGAGATCGAACAGATCAACTTTCTGCAACTTTTTCGCAATGTTCGACAATCTAATGGACATTGTCACAATGGCATAGCCCATCGACCAAGGACAGTCTCAGTCGCAAAAAAAATGACAATAAACAGGCCACCAATTCCGGCACCCAAACACCAGGTGCTGGGTGTCTGTGCCCCCTGCTGTCAAGACCCGGATTCGTCGACCTCGACTACCGGGAATTCTTCGCCAAAGCTGTTCACACCGTCACTATCGATCATTCTCGATATGAAAAGCAGACTTTTTCCGTTCTTCAGCTTGAGCGAGAGAGTGACCTCACCTTCGCTGTCCATTAAGGATCCGGACCGGCCTTGAATTCGCACCTTTTGCCCTCCTCCAAAGCTCGCACCAAAAGCAGCAAGGCCTCCAAACATACCGTCCGCCCCACCCATCAACCGGACGTCCAATTCGTTGCCTTTTTCGTCTCTGTACGTACACTCTGTGATGTCCATACCCATGGCTTTTTGTGCGTTGACCTCCCCCCTGGTGAACTCCCCTACGGTTTCTGGAAAAATCGCCGCTGTCGTATCGAGCAGGTGGTGATCAACTTGATCGAGGGCGATCGCGATGACTTCGCGGGCCTCTGTATAATTCTCCTGCTTGAGCAGACCGATCGCTTCTTCCAGAAGTTCACTTGTATTCTCAGCCTGCGCAATCGGCGCTAGCGAGAACATAAGCGTGCAAAATAGACAGAGTGACAGGAATGATTTCATGCTGGGCTCCTTTTAGCACCAAATTTTGATGAAGCAAGCAGACAGCCTATCGCAGTGCAATTGCTGCCTTTACGTTGCAGCGAACAAGAACAACCCGCAACGTCCAATTCTACCATGGGCAGCATAGTGTCACTAGCCTGGTTCACTTATGATACTGGGCTTCCAGCAGAAGATGCCACAGCAAAAACTGGATGATCAATTAAGAGAAAAACCGCCTGCACCTGCAAAGAAGAATACCGGTCAGGTGCGTGTCTCAGATACCTGGCATCTCTAACAAATGCCGCGCGATGGCGAGAGCCTTTGCCTTTAGGTCTTTGCCCCCTTTTTCATCGATATTGACATGCACAATAAGGTATTCATCTGTTATCAGCGAGAGTTGCTTGCGCTTCTGGGACCAAATCGCCTGCTCGCCGAGACCATCAATTTCCTCTGCATCAGAATAGCTGGAAAGAACACGCTGAAAGTCACTGGGACTGCGTGCCTGTGCATAAATTATCATTAGCTTACTCCCATCTGGCGCAAGCCCGTATTTAGCCCTTGTGGCATCTTTGTCTGATTCGACACCCCAAACATATGTACAGGTGGGGTATGACTTCTTCTTGCACTCAGCATGTTTAAGCTGGTCACCATCAGCGAATTCGAAAACAGTACGCAGATAATCTTCAGAAATATTATCCAAATAGTCCTCAGCGAATACCGGTTGATGAGCCATGACCAGTAACAGGGTTATCTTCAGGCAACTGCTGAGAGTAAGAATTCTTGACTTCATTTGCAAACCACCTCATAGCTAATTGGAAGAGCTCCTGCATCGAGGCCAGTCGCGTCTTCTCTGGACATTTTGTCGGTTCCAGATATGCCATTGCTGGTTTTAGTCCAGGTTTCCCTTTTTTGCATGGCGGCTATCATCGGGTCAGCAGAATAGCGAACACCATGATCAACGAGGGTCAAGCTTATACCGTCCACCTCAATCGGGCTCGTGTCCTTACCCAGCTTGATTTTATCGCCTCTTACAATGATGCCATCACCATCGGTATCCTCCGATCCAAAAATATTGTCAGATGCAAATGTAAATTCCTCCTCGAACTTATCGTTATCAAACTGGTGACACCGGACAGCAAGCTCATAGTTTTTATCTCCCATGGTTGCTGTAAAAGTGCCATTTTTCTCAACACTCTTTGAGCTACTCTTGTCATCACCACCACAGGCAACTAATGACACAATCACCGTCAATAAAAATATATTCTTCATTCCGCATCTCCCGATTAAATTTCAAATACCGTTGCTATAAAAGACATTGTTAGTCAACGGGTTTAAGATCAAGTTGAGTCACCTTCTCGCCAGGTATTTCTACCTTTTTAAATACTTGCCGAGGCTCAGATCTAACCACTACACGGTAGATGCCTTGAGGCAATTCGACGTTTGGCCCATCGACAAGACCTTTCGCGACTGAGTCACCTGCCTGGTTGAATACCTCGTAAGGAACACTCAGTGCGGCGGCAATTGACTGGCGTAGTCCGGCACGGTCATTGGCCTGAAAGTATTCACCTCCACCTTGTGTTGCCCAACTTCTGAAGCGTGCTTCCAACGCTGCATCGTCAATGGCAAAACCGACAATATTCAGGATGATATCCAGACCGGCATCTGCCATTTTTTCAATGACCTGTTGCGGATCCCCTTCGCAGGTTTCCTCACCATCCGAAACCAATATCACCACTTTGCTGCCCGGGGCGTCTTTCAGGTCAGAAGCAACCATGGCCAAAGATTTGGCAATCGGTGTTTTTGCCAGATTCTTGGCCTGAATAGTGTTCAGGGTTTTCGATACGCTGGCAACATCCAGAGGAGCCAATGGTATCTCGAGATCCGTTCGGCAGGCATTTGGTTCTCGATGACCAAAAACCCGCAGGGCCATTGGGGTACCGGCAGGAATCAACTCCGCAACTGCTTCGCCAAGAACCTGTTTGGCTATGTCAATCCTGCGCTCTCCGTCGAGGCGTTTAAGCATGGACCCTGAAGCATCCAGGATGAGCTCTACAGCGCCGCCAACAAGGGCTGCGCTCGCTTCCCCGGAAACGACACTCAAGGCACCTGGCCCCGGTGCTTCGCGAAACAGACTGGTGGCAGATAGCTCATACTGTGCTGGACGGCGCAACATGGTTGCTGCACGGTCATAGGCCACTTCAAGTTCACCCTGGCTGGCAATATAGCTGTAATAACCACCGTTGACCCTGGACCAATCCTGCATGAGGTCCTGTTCCTGTGCAGGTTTGCTACCGAAAGCGCCTTCTGAGCTGACGCCGAGGCCGAAAATCCTCGGCTGAACGTCGCGAAACTCCTGCCAGACACGTCCATCACGACCGGTGGCAGCATCGGTCATCATGACGATGGCCTTGGTGCCTGCACGTGGCGCCAGTTCGCTGGTGGCTTTTGCAAGCGTGCTTTCTGCAGCGCTGGAGCTTTCTTTACGGGGGTAATCGTTGACGATAGTTTGCAAGACATAAGGATCGCCATACCAGTTTTGCAGCAACACATCACCACCAAAGGGCAAAAGGTTGGCGGCATCCCTACCCGGCACCAGGTCTTTGGCGTAATCGCCCAGGGCATTGTAGATGATGGGCAGGTAAGTCCCGATGCTGGCACTGGTATCCCACAGAAACATTACGTTGCGCGACGGTTCGGCGATATTGAGATACAAACTGCTGCCCGTTTCCGCACTGACCTCAAACTGGTGACGGGCAGGAGTACTGGTTTGGCTCAACTTGCGCACTACCAGGGGTTCACCTGACTCTGTTTCAGCTGAAGCCACCGCTCGTACGGTCGGATCGCCTGCCAGATTCAGGACAAGTGTATTATCGCCCGCAGGCATTTCCAGACGATACCAATCCTCGTTCCTGTCCAGCATAACCTCGGAGGTTACGGGTTTATTCAAAGGCAATGTGTGTGCGGTTTCCCGTGAAGAATTTCCGGATACAGGGATCAACTGTTCGGTGTTTAAACCGTTGAAGTGCTCATAGTAAGCGCTTTGGTTTGCATGTCCCCATTCGGTGAGTATGGAACGATAATCCGCTGAACTCGACACCTCCATCACCCGCAAGGCATCGGGTAGTGTGAAGTGGGTTTGTTTATCAGGAGCAGCGATCGAAAACCGAACAAAACGGGCCCATTGTGCAGTATCCGGCTGGAAAGTCTTGTTCTCTCCCAGGTTCCACTCCCCAATGGGTATCCAGGGGCCAACAGGCGAGTCGAGGCTGACAGAGACTGTCAACAGGGTTATTTTTTTCTCAGCAACAGCAGTGGCTGCATCGACCCATTCAAGTCGTTCAATTTTCGCAGCGCGGTCATGATGAAAACCCAAAACCCACTCCAGGCCTTGCCCTGCCGGCACCCGGCGAATGTCAAACTTACCATCTTCAGCCAGCATTTTAGAATCCCAATTGCTAAAACTGATCTGCGGATTTGACCAGACAACATGCCCCCCCAGATCAGGCCCGGCGAGGTTGAAACCACTGCCATTACTAATATCCACATTTGGAGTTGAAATAACCTTGAATTCACCCAGCCGTACACCTTGTGCTTCAGGCCGACCGAAGAGGCTGTCCTCCAGCACAATCCGGGCAAATTTCGCCGCCTGGGGGTTATCAAGTGCAAACGCCTGCTCTGACTTAACCGGTAATAGCGTTGTGTGCAAAACCTTTTCAAAATTCTGCCCATCAACAGACAGAGAAACATCAAGTGTTTTTAGTTGACTAATCAGCGCATCATAACCCATCAGGTTAACCGCAAAACCGGCCACATCCACAGGCGTGTCGCCTGCAAGGTCGAGCGTAAATATACGTCTTTCGCCCTTGGGTGTGCCGCGCAGGACAAGTCCTTCGTCCCTCACGGCCATGCCGTCAATTAACTGATCAAAGCCTTTTCCTATGGCGCCGGGGTCTGGTTTATGAGTCCAACGAGCGCCAAACCGGGCTGCAGCGATATTGAAACCACCCAACAATTCAGCAGGCAAAGGCCAGCTCACTTGAGCATGGCTCGGAATGGCATCCCGATCAATCCGGATTTCCTGAAAAGTTTCCTTCTGCGCCCCGTTAGCCAGCCGGGCAGCTATGCTGACTCGAACCGATCGATCTGCCCATGCATCCGCCGGCACGTTGATTTCGACGGGTAGCGCTATTTCCTCACCTGGCTCGACCTTTAAATCAGGCTGAGGTAATCGAACTTGCCACCGGTGATCGCTAACATCACTGGCCAGGCTGATCTGCATGGCATCAGCAGAGCTGTTTCGCAACTGCAACTCGCCCTGTACGTACTGGCCACTTTCGAGATAGGCAGCTACTACCATCGTCTCAAGGTTTAGTGATAGATCTAAACTGTCCTCTGCCATTGGCAAAGGCGTTGTTGCTTGTGGCTCCCCGTCAAACTGGACAGACAATTGGTATGGCGGCTCGCCCCATGCCGCTATGACAATATAAGTCT
>CBDTVF010000179.1:0-6666 GCA_965363775.1 uncultured Gammaproteobacteria bacterium | reverse complement strand
CGGTGCTGATACCTGGAAATTCTTCCAATTCCTCTGCCAGGCTGCGTGCCACCGGCAAGCCATTTTCGAGCAATATGCGGTTACCGGTTATGGAGGGGGTTTTTACACCCTGGGTTATCAGGCCACCCAGATTTAACGGGTCACAGGCACTGATAACGGTATATTGAGGTCTGCGATCGGTTTCCACAGCCTGACGCAAAAGACCCAAAGCTTCTGGCAATGCAAACTGCTCACCCGAAAAACCATCCACAAAACGTCCACCGCGGACCTCCCCCCGATCTTCCATTCTTCGCAAGTAGTTCAACAACTCCCTCCACGGGGGCAACAATGTTTCTCTTTGTATCACGGCGCGAAATACCACACCATAACGGCGCAACAGGGATTGGCAAATGACCGCCAGTCTTTTTTGTTTATTGCCAGGTGAGCCACTGTTTGTACTGTTATCAAAACCCGGGCCTGCAACACTCCAGCGACCCACGGGCAAATTGACCGCATGACGATGGGCCTTTCTCGAACGACGTAGTTTTTCCGCCTCAGGCCGCAGCAACCAACGCAACGGTGAAAATGCATCGGCGGTAATGACACCGGCAGCGATCAGGTTTTTCAGAGCCTGTTCAAGTTGTGGCCGTAACAGGCCGGATTCCTGCTCGAGATCGGAAGTAAACATGGCACCATGCTTTTCCAACAGACCCAGAACTTTACTGGCTGATGAATCTGAAACCATTTCCGCATCCGCTTGCCTGGCAAACCAGTCCGGAATATTGCCTCGAGGCACAATCGCCAGTGGTGTCGCCGAGACAATGGTGCGGTTTTGTTCCGATACTGATAGAGGTCTGAACCAGGCAAGTTGGCCGTTCAGAAAACGTTGATCCAGTTGATCGGGTGAATAATCCCGGCAACGCGCAGTCAATAACGCGTGCTCCCACATGGAGGCCGGTGCGGACCATCCCTGCAATAGAGATAGTGCCTGGTCAAGATCGGCACCCGCATCGTCCAGTGCATGCCATTGCACGAGGAAATTCATAAATGCTGCGGGTGATACGGGTTTTACCGCGCGGCGGCGCTGTTCCCGGCTATAACGATGTATCCGGGCCAGCAGTCTTCGTTCGCACCACAGGTTTTCTGTTGCAGCATCCTGCATCAGGATGGCAAAGCCCTCATTCTGCAAGCCCAGCAGAGCCTGTTCTATGCTGTCTTCATCCAGTCCGAAGTCAATGGCCAGCTGAGCCCGATTAGTGGGGCCCAGTCCGCTCATACGGCATCTGAGCAACCCAAGAAGGGCCTCCTCCTTGCCAGGAACCGGGGCATCGGGCAGCATGGCCGTTGGATCAGGTGAGAATTGGGATTCCGGGTGGATGGCCAGCCATTCGGGCAATCGCTCAGAGGCTATCCACCAGTGTCCTGTCTGTTGCTGTTCCTGGCTCCTGTCAGTCAACTTAATGCTGCACACCCGGAAACTTTCACCCAGGGCTGAAAACCAGTTACCCCACTGGGTTGAGTTACCACCCGCACCACAACTGGAATTACCACTGGTGAATTCGGCCCGGGTCAAAAACCCGAGTTGTAGCAGCCCATCATGTAATTCGTCAGCGTTGCGTGGTTGTATCCAGGCTTCATCTCGAACCTGCGTCCTGGCCTCAACACTGATTATGCTCAAGGTTGCCGCTGATGAAAGATCATCCGGGTCGTTGCTGATAGCACGTGTTCGGCGATTTTCGGCATCGCCATCATCAAGAAACGCATAAGGCCGGGCATTGATGATTTCACGAGACAAGGGAGATGGCCCAACCAGGTCAAGACAGTGGATTTCAATGTCACCGGCAGCCATCCTGGTCAGCAGTCTTTCCAGACCATCGATATCCATCGTATCGGTCAGACAATCGGCGATGGTCTGGTTGACCAGTGGGTGATCGGGGATTTCGCGTGCTCCACGGATATTTTCGAAACAGGCAATCTGATCGGGAAAGACCACTGCAACCAGGTCTTCCGCCTGGTTCCTTTGCCACTGGGGTGGCAGTCTCTTGCCATTACGCATCCGTTGTACAGCCAGCGCAATGGTCGCATTCCAGCGCCAGCGCAGTTCGAACATCGGCGCGTCCAGAAGTGCCTGTATGAGTACATCACGTACTGTTTCGGCCTTCAGGTACCCGGCAACATCGGCGATCTCAAAACTATGTGTTTCTCCCAATGACAGTATCAGCGAGTCTTCCAGTGCTGATGCCTGCAACTCAAAATTGAATTGCCGGCAAAACCGCTTGCGCAGGGCCAGACCCCAGGCACGCATAAGACGTGAACCCAGTGGTGCGTGGACCACCAGGTGCATGTCACCGGAATCGTCAAAAAAACGTTCCATGATGATCCTGTCCTGCGTGGGCAAACAACCCAAAGCCAGCAATGACGCATGCAGATACTCAACCAGCTGTATCGCTGCAAGCCTGGTGATGCCCTCCTCACACAGTTCATCAATAACGGCAGTCGGTTCCTTTTCCTTCAGTTGTTTTTCAATGTCAGCACGCAAGTCTGAAACCGCCCTTGACAGTTCATCACTGCGACCGGGCTTATCACCAAGCCAGAACGGGATATTGGGTGGTTGGCCGTGCGCATCCTCTACCAGTACCCTGCCCGTTTCGATTTTCAGCATGCGATAGCTGGTGTTGCCTAGTTGAAAAATGTCGCCGGGGATACTCTCAAAAGCAAAATCTTCGTTCAGTGTCCCAATCCGGTGACCCTGTGGCAACATGATGACTTCATAGTCGAAGTGATCGGGGATGGCGCCACCATTTTGCAAAGCGGTTAAACGGGCCGCTGGTCGGCCACGCAGTTCTCCATTGATGGCATCGTAAAACACCAGCGCTGAACGTCTGCCACGGCGGGTTGAATAACCATCTGCAAGCATCCGCACCACGGCCAGAAACTGATCATGGCTTAAATCACGGTATGGCCAGGCTGTACTTACCAGCTTGTATAGATCGTCGACATGCCAGTCCCGCGCAGCAATTTCTGCAACCAACTGCTGAGCCAGCACATCCATTGGTGCGGGTGGTATGACAATCGCATCAAGCTCACCCGCCTCAAGTGACTTTTGCAAGGCCACACACTCCACCAGGTCGTCCCGACTGAGTGGGAAAAGACGCCCTTTTGGTGTTTCACCGACACCATGACCGGACCTGCCAATACGTTGCAACAGCGCCGCAATACTACCCGGTGTGCCAAACTGACAAACCAGGTCGACATGACCGATATCAATTCCCAATTCCAAAGAAGCCGTCGCGACCAATGCTTTTAACTGGCCGGATTTAAGCGCCTGCTCCGCCTCAAGACGATGCTTACGTGACAAACTGCCATGATGGGCGGTGACAGCCTCTTCACCCAGGCGCTCAGCAAGGTGACGGGCCAGGCGCTCTGACAAACGCCGGGTATTGACGAATATCAGGGTGGTACGGTGATCAAGGATGTAGCTCACCAGGCGTTCGTAAAGCTCCTCCCAGACCTCGTTGGACAACACCGGTGCCAATGGGGAATCCGGCAGCTCCAGCTTGATATCCATGTGCCGTTGGTGACCGGTATCTACTATCGCGCAGTCCTGGCCACCACAAAGATAATCGGCGATTCTCTCTATAGGCTTCTGTGTTGCCGACAGGCCAATACGTGAAGGTGGAGTGCCACAAAGGGCATCCAGACGTGCCAGTGACAGGGACAAATGGCTGCCACGCTTGTTAGCCGCCAGTGCATGGATTTCATCCACGATCAATGTAGAGACACCCGCCAGCATGTTTCTGCCGGAGACCGAGGTCAGCAAAAGGTAGAGGCTTTCAGGTGTTGTGACGAGGATATGCGGCGGTCGCTTCGCCATCTTTGCACGTTCGCCCGCCGGCGTGTCTCCGGTCCTGACCGCGGCACGAATATGATGGGGAGATTGCCCACTGACAGTCAAGGCTTCGGCTATGCCCTGCAAAGGCAGTTGCAGATTTCTTTCTATGTCATTTGAGAGTGCCTTGAGTGGTGAGATATAGAGGACATGTACCTTGTCCTCCAATACGCCATGCGAGCTTTCAAGAACCAGTTCATTGATGGCACACAGGAACGCGGCCAATGTTTTACCACTACCGGTGGGCGCTGCTATCAGGACTCGCTCCTTGCCAGTGATTTGTGGCCACGCGGCGGTTTGCACCGGTGTCGGTGCCTCGAACGTATTTTCGAACCATGTGCTGACCGCCGGATGAAATCCGCTCGGCAAATGGAGGCTTAGCTTATCCGATGGCATAAGCTGATTGTAGACCAGGCATTCTCAAAAACCGAGAATGTTGAAATATTACTAATTGCCCGCTAATGGTGGATCTGGCAAACGCACGGCCTTCCAGTCGGCCTTATCCAGCTTCCAGTCACTGCCATCACGCAGCCAATGCGTTTCCACATCGAACAACTGCCCGCGATCCGGCAACAGACCACCACCACCGGTCACCAATATCCGGAAGTGCGCAGAGGCCATGTCCTCGCCTGTCGCCTTGACGTAAATCGGAAAGAACTGTGCCTGCAGACGCCGGTTCTGATTGATCTGGAATATCATGAAGCGGTGAAACTCGCGCCGGTCCATCGTGCCCTGTTGGGCACGGAATGAATCGCTAACGTACGAGATAAATTCGAAATGCTCGCCTTCTTCAGCGGCGTATTCCATATTGCGTATGGTTGCAATGATCTGTTGGTCAATACTGAGTTCTTCACCACAGGCGGTTAACAGTAAAACCGCCAGAAAGACGCTTATGGCCGTTCTCATGTCCGCTTTACTTCTCTTCTTCCAGGTAACGCTCCAACAAGTGGGAAGAAACAACCAGCAGGTCATGTTCCGTGATCAAACCGAGTAACTTACCGTCGTCAACCACTGGCAGACAGGCCACACCAGCATCACGCATTATCCTGATCGCCTCGACCGTGGTCGCATCAGAATTGACCGTCACCGGATCCTTTATCATCATCTCTTTGACAGAAACCTTGTGGTCACCACCGAAGCGTCCTTCGGCGACCAGGCGAAATACTGCACGATGGGACAACATACCCACCAGCTCACCATCATCGCCCTCCACCGGGACATGTCGGATATGACGCCAGTCCATCAGCGAGACTGCAAAATCTACAATATCATCGGGACGTACGGTAAACAGATCAGTGGCCATAAACTGGGATACTTTCAGGTAACTCTCACGCCAGTCCTGTTGCTCGCAAAATTTGGCCAGAACCCATTCGGAAATCGGCTGGCCTGTTGTTTGTTGCTCAACCATGCTGCTGACAAGACAACGCAAGCGCTGATCTTCTGTCCCACGGCCATGCATCTCGTTCAATGATTCCAGTGCCCAGCGTGCCCCATTTCTGCGCGTGGCAACCCGTTCTCGCAACACACCCAGGTATTTATCAATATCTTTTTGATCAACGCCATACTTCTGCAAGCCGCTCTCAGCCAATGGCAATAACTCTTCAAGGATAAGTTCTCGTGCCGGCATATGAGTGTCGCCAAACCAGTTCATTTGTGCGCGAATACCGGCCCGGGCAGCAGCAATAAAATTGGCCTTGACGTCATCAAAGGTGATCTGATCACGGATATCGCCATATTTATCCGCCATACCGGCCATCATGCCGACAAAAAAGGCTGTATTGGCGATCTCATCGAGAACGGTGGGCCCGGAAGGGATAACCCGATTTTCAATGCGAAGATGCGGAATACCGTTATGCACGCCGTAGCAGGCCCTGTTCCAGCGATACACGGTGCCGTTATGCAGACACAGTGCTTTCAATTGTGGAGCGATACCCTGTGCGACCATCGCCAGTGGATTATCTTCTGTCTCGGTCGTAAGGATAACCCTGAAACGTGCAATGTCTTCTTTGAAAATCTCGGTGACTGATTCATCCACCCAATGGTTGCCAAAATGTACACGGGGTTGCAAGCCCCGGGTCTGGTGCGTTGCAGAACGTGCGTCAACCGAGTACTCAAACACGGAGATCCGTGTTTCATGCCAAAGACGTTTTCCCAGCAAAATGGGCGAATTGACGGATGCAGCCATCAGTGGGCCGGTCACTACCTGCGCGATATTGTAGAGCCGCGAAAAATCATCGGGACTGACCTGAAAGTGAACCTGGAAACTGGTATTACATGCTTCCAGCATCAGGTTGTCATGCTTGACAATGAGCTGGTCGATACCATTGATGGTAAATTGCAGATCATGTCCACGCAGTGCCATGATTGCTTCGTTCAGCGCATGATAACGTGGAATGGGTACCATGGAATCAAGCCCAAGGTTTTCCTTGGTCAAGGTTGGCAGAATACCCACCAATGCGATTTCGCTATCGCATTGGTGCGCTGCTTCACGGGCCTTGGCATAAACTTCCTGGGCCTCCGCTTCCATGCGACTGAGACAGTCTGAATTGAATTCCTGAACGGAGAGATTGGCTTCAATATTGAATAGGCCGAGTTCATGCGTGAACCGGTTGTCGTCGAGTTTCTCCAGTACGTCGAGCGCGGTCAAAGCCGGCTTGCGTGCAGAGTTGATCAGGAACATCTCCTGTTCCGCCCCGATTCTACTAACACCAGACTCCACCATGCCTTTCTCGAGCATGGCCTCCAACGCCCTGACCTCTTCCAGAAGTGACTTCATGAAAGCCTGTCGACTGGCTTCG
>CBDTVF010000178.1:0-6750 GCA_965363775.1 uncultured Gammaproteobacteria bacterium | reverse complement strand
CAGGCAGTCCTGCCCCGAAGTCGCAAATTTGGCCGAAAGGGCGCACTCAACAGCTCGATCCAGGTCGGCATCGGCAAATACCAGGAACGGGGCATGTCCGCCCAGTTCCATGATTACATGTTTCACTGTATCGGCACATTGCCTGTAAAGAATACGCCCGACTTCCGTTGAACCGGTAAAGGACAACACACGCACCTGGGGCATTTCCATCCATGGCACAACAATGGTTCTCGCACGACCGGTCAAAACATTGAAGACGCCCTTGGGCACACCGGCACGCTCAGCCAGTTCAGCCAGGGCAAGTGCGGAGAAAGGTGTTTCATGTGACGGATGGGCGACCACCGTGCAACCCGCCGCCAATGCGGCGCCGGCTTTGCGGGTCAGCATGGCAGAGGGGAAATTCCATGGTGTAATCAGCCCTGCAACGCCCAGGGGTTCGCGCCAGACTTCCATTTCAGCATCCGGCAGGTGTGAAGTGACACCTTCGATATTCGGGCGTTTGGCCTCCTCGGCAAAAAATTCTATGAAAGACGCGGCATATTCGATTTCACCCAATGACTCAGACCAGGGTTTACCCTGCTCAAGGGTCATCAACAGCGCCAGGTCATGCTTGTGCTGTAGCATGAGTTCGAACCAACGGCGCAAAATGACGGATCGTTCCTGCGGCAACTTTGCCGACCAATGGGTAAATGCAGCCTGGGCTGCTTCAACTGCAGCGCGGCTCTGGCTTTGTGAGATATTGGCAACTGAACCTATCCAGCTGCCATCCGCCGGATTGCTGACTGGGACAACTTCTCCGTTGTCACCTGCGCACCACTCTCCATTGATATAGGCAAACTCCCGAAACAATACCTGATCCTGTAACCGATCAAGGTAGGGTGCTCTTTCCTGTCGCCTGGCTGCTGTATTCATTCAGGTCACCTCCAATGCAGTGGGTTTGTCTCAACCTGATGATTGTAAATCCGTTACCGGCGATGGAAATTTTGAAAACAGGCTTATAAAAGACAAAAAAACTTATTTGCAGGATTTAACCGATAAATTGTCTTATTCGCTTTTTGATGAGGAAATAGTCAAAGTAAGCGGCTCAGGAGAGTTTTTCACATGCTTTGTCACCACATAGGTGTAATAGCGTTTTAGTCCGATATCCTCTTTGAGAATGGAGTCTACAAAACGCTGGTAGTCATCGATCGTTACGGTGGTAATCTTGATCAGGTAGTCGATACCTCCGCCAACTGCCCAGCACTCAAGCACTTCATCTTTCGACTGCATTGCGTGCTCAAACCGGTCAAAGTCCTGGGCCTGGTGGCTTTTCAATTCAGCCTGCATGAAAACAGTGGTGCGGGCGCCGAACACAGCGGGGGAGATTTTCGCTCCATAACTCTCGATAATGCCGGGTTTTTCCAGGCGCTTTAGCCTTTCCCAGCAGGCAGTTGGAGACAGGTTGACACGCTTTGCCAATGCCTTCTTGGAAATTCTACCCTCGTGTTGAAGAATGGAGAGCATCTGAATATCCCATTTATCAAGTTTGATCATCGAAAACTCCCATGCTCATACGCGTTTTTTCATTTTTCATGACGTTTTGTCAAATGTCCCTGGCTACCCTCGCGCAGTGATTGGCTGATTTGCTTTGTTGCTTCTGAGTAACCCGAAACTTTAGCAAGCTCTGTCCACTCAGGGATGGGCGATTGGAGGTGTTTAAGATTGCTGGCAGGAATAACCTCGAGTCCCTCGATGGCGGAATCCGCCAGCGACACCATTGATGTTGCCAGCAAATCAGCCATATCCAATGTATTGCATGTCATCAGGCTTTCCCAGATATTGAGATCCAGTTCCGCATGAGCAAGCGCCATTGCAGACGCCTGGTGTCGTCCCGTGGCCTGCATGCAAAGCTGCATGACGTATTCGGGTATGACGGGATTGACCTTGCCCGGCATGATGGATGAACCCGCTTGCGTGGTTGGAAGGTCAATTTCCTTGAGTCCGCCTACGGGACCGGAGTTGAGCAAGCGCAGATCTGAACTCATTTTAATCAACTGACGGGCCAGCAGGTCGAGCGCCGAGGAAACCGTAAGAATGTCGTCTGCGTTCTGCGCGGCATCAAACAGGTTTTTGCTTTGCCGCAGCTTCCGGTTGCCGGTGATGGATGCCAGGCTTTTAATCACGATATTCATATAAGCCGGGGGTACGTCACTGCTGCGACCACAAATGGTCCCGCCCAGATTCACTTCATTTAAACCCTCTGCATTGGTTACCACACGCTTGACGCAGCGCTTTAGCCCGGCCCGGTATGCGTTGAAAAAATCGGCAAAAGTAATACCCACCGCATCCTGCAGGCAAGTGCGTGCCAGCCTGGGCTGATCCCCCCACTTGTCGATCACGTGCAAAAAAGCTCGATCGAGTTTCTGATAGCCTTCAAGCAGTTCTTCCAGGCTTGCAAGGATGGCCAGGTGACAGGCCGTTGGGTATACATCATTGGTGGATTGGTTCAGGTTGACATGGTCGTTTGGGTGCACCAGTCGATATTCGCCACGTGAACCACCGAGTGCCTCTTCGGCCATGTTTGCAAGCACTTCGTTGACATTCATATTAGCCGAGGTGCCACCACCGCCGTGCAGGCTGGCAATGGGGAACTCATTGGCAGGTAAATCGTTGATGAGTAGTTCTGCTGAGGTTTGAATTGCTGCTTCAATTTCAGTGGAAAGAACCCCGATTTCCTGATTGCTTATGGCGCAGGCCTGCTTTACCTGCAGCATGGCCGTGACAAGGGCAGGGTATTCAGCAAGGCTTTTTCCGCCGCCCAAGGGAAAGTTCCGGATGGCCCTTTGGGTGTGAACGCCATAGAGTCTTTCTGGTGCGACTTCAACCTTACCCAGTGAATCTGTTTCAAATCGTCTGGTAGTAGTCATCGATCGGTTACCGGTTATTCATGAATGCTATATTGCTCACAGTCCTGCAAAAACGCCTGGTCGATGCTGGCACCCAGTCCAGGTGTATCGGGCAAGGTGATGCCGCCACCAATTACATCGTCGTAAATCATACCGCCTTTCACCGGGTCAGTTTTGAGGTTAAGAGGTGAATCCAGATCCAGGAAGGCGATGTTGGGCCTGGCACAAGCCAGGTGTGCAGCAGCGGTCAGGCCAAGCCGGGATTCGGCGAAACACCCGATCATACATTTGCAACCCGCTGCCTGGGCGATGGCTTCGATACGCAGGGCCGTACTGATGCCGCCGGATTTACCCAATTTGATATTCAGGTAATCCACGGCACCCATGGAGACCAGTTTGAGTGCATCCCGGTCGTCGAAAACGGATTCATCGGCGCAGATCGGTGTGTCGACCTTATCTCTGAGCCGACGCAGGTTTTCATAGTCCCAGGCAGCGATGGGTTGTTCAGAGTACAGCACGCCATATTGGTTCATCGCGCGCAGGTTGGCTACAGCCGTGGGGTAGTCCCAGCCCTGGTTGGAGTCGATCTTGATGGCCATGTCTGGCCCGGCCTGTTTTCGCACGGCAGCTATGTATTCAACATCAGCCAGACCCGGACGACCGACCTTGAGTTTGACCTCGTTGAACCCCTTCGCTTTGCCTTCAGCCAGCATATCCAGAGTCAGGGCCACGCTGGTCTGCATACCGATTGTAAAGTCAGTTCTCAGTGGTCGCTTTTCACCACCGAGCAAGCTGTATAAAGGTAAATTAGCTACCTGGCCGAGAATATCGAAGAAGGCCGTATTGAATGCTGATCGTAACGACGAATCCCCGATCGAGGCGGCATTGATCTCTGCCATACGGGCTTCGATTGCAGTTGGATCTTTGTCCAGAACCGTGAGGGCAAACAAGCGGGCCGTCGCAAAGTTGGATTCCTGTGTGTCACCGGTTATCGGTGCGAACGGACTTGCTTCTCCCCAGCCTTCAATACCACTATCGGTGGTGATGCGGACCGCAATGTTGTTAGCCGCTGTAAGAATGCCGATCGGCACAACGACTTCGTGGATCATTGGAATAGTAAATTTGTAGACGTCGATACGGGTAATTTTCATGTGATTGATCCTGTTGGATTGATACTAATGATTTCTGTTTGTGATGCATTAGGCATTTATTCGCAGTCCATTGGGATCGTAGAATCCTAGCGCCACCACTTTGGCTTCAAAGTGTTGTTCATTCACTTCAATTATGACGGTTTCACCCATGCGGGTGTGACCGGATTTCAGCATCGCCATGGTAATAGAATATCCTAATGTCGGACTGATACAACTTGATGTAACGTGTCCTTCGGGTTTGAGCCCATCCCGGCTGATGATATGTGATCCTACAGGTATAAATTGGCTGTTTTCACGTGGCTTCAGACCGACCAGTTGCAGACGCCCAGGCTGAGTATCATGCCTGCGTGAAAGGGATCGCTTGCCAATAAAGTCAGCTGCCTTTTTAGCAATCGGCACGGCCCAGCCTACATCCAGTGGGGACGTGGAAATATCGGTATCCACACCCACTTCCAGGAAACCTTTCTCGGTTCTCAATACGTCCAGCGCTTCCATGCCCAAAGGGGTGATATTGAAGCGCTCACCCGCTTGCAGAAGTGCCTGCCAGGCGGCCAGTGCGTAGCTGGCGGGCACATTGAATTCAAATGACATTTCACCGGTAAAACTCACCCGTAACAGTCGGAAGGGGATATCGTCAATTTTACCTTCCAGTACAGACATGTGCGGAAACGATTCTGCTGAAAGATCAAATTCGGGTAGTAGGGAACTGATGACATCGCGAGATTTTGGCCCGCTTACGGTAAGCGTTGTCCACTGCGTGGTGGCATTGTGGATAAATACCTCCAGTTCAGGCCACTCGGTCTGCAACCATTCCTCAAATGCTATGGCGATTTCAGCGGTACCGGCACTGGAGGCAGATACCAGGAAGAAATCATCCTCGAGTCGGGCAAACACACCGTCATCGATAATCACGCCGTTCTCATTCAGCATCATGCCATAACGCACCTTTCCGGTTTTAAGCGTCTCGACATTGTTGATATACATGCGATTCAGGAACCGGGCAGCATCAGGCCCGCGAGCTTCGAGTTTGCCCAGTGATGAACTGTCAAAAAGTGCGACACCATGACGTGCGGCCAATACTTCACGCCGAATTGCCTGGGCTTCGGTTTCTTCATGTTTTGGGTAATAGGCTGCCCTTTGCCAGCCACTGTGGTCTTCCATCACGCCAGCGGCTTTGATATGCCAGTCATGCAGGGGTAGCAGACGCCTGGCCCAGGCACGTGTGTCGATTTCACGTCCTGCAAGCGCCCCCAGGCTTACCGGCGTGAATGGCGGTCGGAAGGTGGTTGTGCCAACCTCGTTGATGGCTCGCTTACCCGACTCACCGAGTATCGCCAGCGCACTCACATTGCTGGTCTTACCCTGGTCGATGGCCATGCCAATGGTGGTGTAACGTTTAAGGTGTTCAACCGAGTTGAAGCCCTCCCTTGCCGCAACATTGATTGAGCTGGTGGTCACGTCGTGGAGAAGGTCTACCCACTGTCGGCCTTTATAGGGTGGCCTGGTTTGCCAGTGCGGTTTTACGCGTTGTGTCTGGATACTTTCCGCGGTGTCCGGCGGGGTTCTTGACGAGGGTGCATCAATGCCTGTTTGCGCAAGCACTTCTAAACCTGCGGAGTGGCCTTCCTGTAGGCATGTGGCTAGATCCAGGCAGCCGTTGGCAGAGCCGGTTGCGCCTATATGGCTGGCCTGGGTGGGTTGATCTTTTCTCGGAACAAAACAGTTCAGTTGTTCGTTGTACGCCAGTTTGCCGCCGGCCTGGGAAAGCAAATGCAGGGTAGGGTTCCAGCCGCCCGAGATGCACAGCAGGTCGCATTCGATTTTGAGACCTTGTGAAGATTGGTCATGATGGTTCCGGATTGGACGTAGTTCGACCTGGTTGACTCTGAAATAGCCGTGCGTATTAGAAATCTCATAACCCTGGTGGATAGCAATACCGAGTTCGCGAATCCTGCGTGGTAATTCTCCTGTTATTTCGTTCCTCACATCCACAATCGCCGCGACATTAACACCATGGCCATGCAGGTCGAACGCTACTTGGTAAGCACCGTCATTGTTGGTATATATCACTGCCTCGCGACCCGCTTTTACGGCGTAGCGATTGGCATATTGCCGGGCTGAATCCGCCAGCATGATGCCGGGCCGGTCATTGTTCGGGAACACCAGTGGTCGTTCGACCGCGCCGCTGGCCAGGATGGTGCGCTGGCTACGGATTTTCCAAAGCCTTTGTGCGACTAGTCCGGCTTGTCCGGTGGCCTTGTGTTCAATAGCCGTGAAGTAACCGTGATCCCATGCTGCAATGACGGTTGTGTGTGGTAATAGTGTGACGTTTTCCAACCCATTCAACTCATCGGTGACGTCTTTTGCCCAGTCCACTCCAGTCTTGTCATTTACTTTGCGTTGGTCCCACAGCAATGAGCCGCCAAATTCAGGCTGGTCATCTGCAAGTATGATTCTCAGTCCGGATTCCGCCACCGCCAGTGCTGCCGCCAGTCCGGCCGGTCCGCCGCCGATGATGAGTAAGTCACAATATGCATTGGTCTTGTCGTATTGATCAGAGTCCTTACCCACCGGTGCTGGCGCAACCGCGGCCATGCGCCGTACCAATTTCTCGTACCATTTCCAGTCTGGCCATATAAAGGTTTTGTAGTAAAAACCTGTCGGCAGAAAGCGGGAAAACCAACCGGGTACAACACCCAGATCCCATTTAAGCG
>CBDTVF010000177.1:0-6758 GCA_965363775.1 uncultured Gammaproteobacteria bacterium | reverse complement strand
TTACCCACCCTACGCGAGCCAGCGGGGTGTCCTGTCTGACCAAAAATAACGCTACAATGCAGGAAACCACATCTGACTTGAGGTTTGCATCTTGAAAAAATCCACACAGTCCGTTCGCGCAGGCACCCGTCGTGATAACAATATGGGTGGTCTGAACACGCCGTTAGTTTCTTCCAGCGCCATTGAATACCTCGACGATTCCGAGGTCCGTTATCCACGTTATTTCAACACGCTGAACCATAATGTCGTGGCAGAAAAAATGAATGCGCTGGAAGGCGCCAAGGCAGGTCTTGTTACCAGTTCCGGAATGGCCGCCATTTCAGCCATATTTTTCGGGTTGCTTGGAACGGGCAATCACATTGTGATGACTGAGGGTCTTTACGGTGGCACCCACTCCCTGATCGTCAACGAGCTAAAGCGCTTCGGTATCAGTTACAGTTTTGCAGCGTGTGATTTGAAATCCATTGAAGAGGCGGTCGGATCGGATACGCGGATGATTTTCGTGGAATCACCGAGCAATCCCTTAATGACCGTGGTGGATCTGGCAGCGGTTGCCACTTTTGCAAAGCAGAAGGGGATTTATACCGTTATCGACAATACGTTTGCCTCCCCAATTCTGCAAAACCCATTGGTACACGGTTTCGATCTTGTCATGCATAGTGGCACCAAGTATCTGGGTGGCCACAGTGACCTTTGCTGCGGTACGGTTAACGGACCTGTTGAACTGATTGATCATGTTCGTGATCATGCCGTCAGCTATGGTGGTTGCCTGAACGCGCAAGATTGTTTCTTATTGGAGCGCAGTCTTAAAACCCTGGAATTGAGGGTGACGCGTCAGAGTGACAATGCCGGCATCATTGCCGGATACCTGGATAAAAACGAACATATCAAGAAGGTGTATTACCCGGGCCTGGTGAATCACCCCGGTCATGATATCGCCGCCCGGCAGATGCAGGGTTTTGGTGGCATGCTATCGTTTGAACTGGCTGACGATATTGATCCTCTGACTTATTTACGGCGTCTGGAAATGGTGAATTGTGCCGTCAGTTTGGGTGGTGTGGAAACCACGATATGCCAGCCTGTGGCAACATCACACCAGAAAGTGTCTGAAGAAGAGCGGCTACGTCTTGGCATTACAGCAGGTTTGCTACGATTGTCTGTTGGTATTGAAGATGCGGAGGATATTACCGCTGACCTGCTACAGGCCTTGGGCTAAGAAACGGTCCATCGCATATTTGGGGGTGTTGTACAAGGGTGCGTAACTTGTTACCCACCCAACGGAACGTACGGGTGTGAAGCCAATCTGGCATGTGGATCGTGGGTAACATTTACCCACCCTACGGAACGCCGGAATTTTCTCCCAGTTGCTCTTCCATTCTCTTTTGGCGTTCTTTGGCCGCCTCCAGGTAGGTTTTCTCAAACTCCTCCGCCTTGCGCAAAGCCTTGACAGAGTCGCCAATGTAACTCTCTTCTGCAGTTGGTGGTGGTTCTTCTTCGATGCCACGGATGTACCATAGCAGGGCAAATACAAGTATCAGAAATATAAACCAGCGCATGACCAATCACCCATCATGGTGAAAATATGCCCTGACTATAACAGCTTGTTGTCTGCCTGCTCTTTATCCGGGCTGTTTTCATCTTCAGATTCGCTTTCCACCGGTTCGATAAACTTGATCCGCTGACCACCGAAAAATACCCTTTTGAACTCTCCGCGGCTAACCGAAACATATCGCTCATTGCCACCAATTTCGACCTGCGCGCCTTCCTTCAGTGCATAACCTTCGTCATCAACCCGCACCACCATGTTGGCTTTGCGCCCGGTATAGCAAATGGTTTTGATTTCCGACAGCACATCAGCCCAGGCCAGCAGGTATTTGCTGCCCTCAAACAGTTCACCCTGAAAATCGGTACGCAAACCAAAGCACAGCACCGGGATATTCAGCCGGTCAACGATTTCACTTAGCTGGTAAACCTGGTCACGGTTTAAAAACTGGGCCTCATCTACCAGTACACAATGGATATTCCGTTCTTCCAATTGTGCGCGGGTAGCTTCGAACAGATCGTCTTCCGGTATGAATATCGTCGCCCTGGCCTTCAGCCCGATACGAGACTTAATCCAGCCCTCACCATAGCGATCATCCAGTTTGGGTGTGAACAGCATTGGTGTCATGCCGCGCTCACGGTAGTTGTGTGCCGACTGCAGTAAAACCGTGGTTTTACCAGCGTTCATCGAAGAGTAATTAAAGTAAAGTTTTGCCATTCAATTTTCTCAAGCATCTTGCACAAACGACTGTACCATCTCCAGCACTTCGTCACGCTGGGTGAGAGCAAGCAATACCAGGCAATCACCTTCTTTTGCATCATTGAGTGCTTGCCGGACACCCTCCACCGGGCTCTTGAACATCGTAACGGCATCTTCCGGCATACCTGCATCAAGGGCAAACTCCCTGATCAACTCCGGTACCACCCCGGTTTGCCGGCCACGATCGTAACCCGGCAGGTCACAAGCCAGTAATGGCCTTGGATTCAAGTCACATGCTGCTCTTACAAAATCCCGAATTTCCTGATCGGTACGGTCGCCCGCCTGTCCCATCAAAACAATATGCCGGCTGGCGTTGAATGCCTTGACGGTATCAGCGATTGCTTTGAGACCATGTTCGTTATGCGCAAAGTCGAGGAAAATCCTGATGCCATTTTTGATAAAGAGGTTGCCACGACCAGGGTTCTCATCTGCGTCACCACTGAAGGCTTTGAGACCCGTTGCCAATGCCTCATCGGGAGCACCCAACACATTGCAAAGTGCCATGGCGCCGAGGGCATTGCTGATGTTGTATCTTGCTGCCCCGTCAAAGGTGATGGGAATATCCCCGGCCTCGACAATCTTCCTGACTTTGCCACCCTGAGCCAGTACCAGCCAACCTTCAGACAAGTATGCGGCGTTGCCCTGTTTTTCCAATTGCGCCTGCAATAGCGGATGATCGGCATCCAGGGAAAACCAGGTAATCCGGTTATCGATATTTGCGGCCATCCTGACACTTTCAGGGTCATCAGCATTTAATATAAGTGGTGCATCCTCGTTCAATGCCCGTCGCACGATAAACTTGGCCTCGGCCATCTCGGCCACCGAGTTGATCCCCCACTCACCCAGGTGATCAGCGGCAATATTGGTGATCAGGGCAGCATCGGCGCGCTCCACGCCAATACCACGGCGTAACAGGCCACCACGGGCGACTTCCAGAACAACTGCCTCTGATTGTGGATGTCTCAATAGTGTGCGGGCACCGCCAGGACCGGAATAATCACCCCGGTCGAGAATTGTTTCCCCGACACGTATGTAATCGGTTGAGGTAATCCCGGCTCGTAAGCCGGCCGCTGCCAGTATCGCTGCTGCGAGCCTGACAGTGGTGGATTTGCCATTGGTACCCGTGACGATACCCAACGGAATCGATTGAAGCTGCTGCCAGTTGATGGAATCAGGTGCAGGCAGTTGATTCGTCGGCCAGGTCATGGCTGTTTTACCAAAACCTACCGAGACCTCATCATCATCCCAAAGGAAAGGGACATGATGATGGGCTGCCGCCGCCTGCAGTGCCAGCAAATCTGGTTTGCTCTCTTCGGCAATCATCGAGGACAAAGCCTTCGTGGCTTCCTGTAAACCCGCCAACGGCCTGCCTTCCAGTTTTGCGACCGCCCTGCTAAATGCGACTTCATTAAGTTCGCATGCGGTATATAAAACATCAATGGGAGCATTGATGACCAGGCTGGCACCGCCCTCAAATAATCGCGAACAGATGTTCTGCCCAGGCCAGCCCACGGCCGTCATCAACAGCGTAACTTCTTCTGTCCAGGCCAATATCACCCTTTGGGTCTGTACACCATCAACAGAGATATCCAGCACCGCACCCGGCCAGTCCCAAAATAAATTCGGGCCGGTCAGACGACGACTGTCAAGCAGTTCGATATTCATCAAAGCGGGCAGCTAATCGCTTTCCTCTTCCCTGGCCAGACGCACACCACGTTCATCCCTGACCAGACGTGCACCGGGCTCGAGGGAGAATGCTTCCGGATCCACTTCCACAAAGCTATGCGCGGGTTTGGAAACTTCAGAGGTATCCGGTGTGTCACTGTCGCTTTCATAGTGAGTCACCTGGTTCCAGCTACGGCGGACATCATCGGCAAATAATACGACCAGGTCACCTTCCTTCGCCATTTCCAGTGCCCTGGCAACGGACTCGACTTCAAGCGGCACAATTTCAATCGCACTTTCGTCAACACCGTTGGCCATTAATTGATCCCGCAACATTCCTGGCACTTCATCTTCACCACGTCCACGAAGACTGTCATCGGCCCGGCAAATATAATGATCAAAATGCCCGGTTGCCTCATCGGCAATGGCCCTGATGTCCTCATCGCGACGATCACCGGGAGCAGCCAGCACGCACAAGCGCCGACCCGGTACTTCAAGCCGGTCAACCACCTGGCAAATACTGTGGATGGCAGCTGGATTGTGGCCATAATCCAGGATCACACGGAACGGGTGTTCATCAAATACATTCATACGACCCGGTGCCTGGAAGATGGTGGAGTCGAACGAGCGCAGGCCGTGACGGATATCATCCAGTGACTTGTCCAGCGAATAGGCCAGCGCCGCCGCAAACATGGCATTCTGTACGTTATGTGTGGCCTTGCCATCCATTGTTGCAGGTATTTGATGAGTCCAGACCAACTGGAAGTGAGTGCATTTGTCATACAGCGTAATCATATCGCCGTTGAAACCCTGCTCCAGTACCACGGCCCTGCCGCCGGCTTGAATATGCTCTTTTACCAAAGCATGGGCGGGGTTCATGGTGACATAGCAGAGATGGTCGGCCTGCGTATAATCAGCCATGTTCAAGCACAGGTCATCATCTGCATTGAGTACGGCAGTATCCTGGGCGACTTCTACCACGACACGTTTGAGCTCTGCTAACTGTTCAAGTGTGTCGATGCCCTTGAGACCGAGATGGTCTGCCGATACATTCAAGCAAGCCGATACATTACAACGACGGTAACCCAGACCGGAGCGTAGAAGACCGCCACGGGCCGTTTCCATCACAGCGATATCAACGGTCGGATCGCGTAGCACGATACGTGCGGATGTGGGCCCGGTCATGTCACCCTTAACGGACAGACGTCCATCAATATAAACACCATCTGTCGATGTCATACCCACAGTGTGACCGGCAGTTTTCAGGATATGGGCCAACATACGTGATGTGGTGGTCTTGCCGTTGGTACCGGTGATACTGGCCACCGGAATACGGGTTGGTGTGCCCGGCGGGAACAACATATCCATGACCTTGCCGGCAACATCACGTGGCTCGCCCTGCGAAGGCGCAACGTGCATACGGAAACCGGGTGCGGCATTGACTTCCACGATGGCGCCACCGACTTCCTTGTAGGACTCGGTAATATCCTGGGTCAGAAAATCGACACCACCGACATCCAGACCCACGGCACGAATAGCCCGCTCTGCCATTTCACGATTGTCCGGATGGACAAGATCGGTTAAATCAATGGCTGTACCACCGGTAGACAGGTTGGCCGTATTACGAAGATAGAATATTTCACCCTCGGGCAGCACCGTATCGGCATCAAAACCAGCCAATCCCAGCAGTTCAAGCGCTGGACGGTCGAGCTCAAGCCGGGTCAGTACCTTTTCGTGGCCGATGCCACGGCGTGGATCCTCATTGACCTTGTCGACCAACTGGGTGACGGTACTTTTACCATCACCCAGCACGTGTCCCGGCACCCGCTTGGCGACCGCGACCAATTCGTTATTAACCACCAGCATACGGTGATCAAAACCCTCAACATAACTCTCAACCAGTACGGACCGGCCAGTACCGTGTTCACGGGCAAAAGCGAATGCGCTTTCAACCTGTTCATCAGTGGTGAGATTGATGGAAACACCCCGTCCGTGATTGGCGTTGAGTGGCTTGAGTACCACCGGATAGCCAATATAGCGTGCGGCGCGAACGGCAGCGCGGGGGTTGTAAATCATCCTTTGTTCCGGAACCGGCAGACCCAGGTCACGAAGCAGGTTATGGGTATCTTCCTTGTCGCAGGAAATCTCAACCGCAATATGATTTGTTTTACTGGTGATGGTGGCCTGGATACGTTGCTGGTATGCACCATGACCAAATTGAACTAACGAATACTTATTGAGCCGCAGATAGGGGATTCCCCGTTCTTCCGCCGCATTGACCAGCGATGCAGTACTTGGACCCAGTTCCTTGCGTTGCGCAAACACGATGAATTCATCGCGATCTTCTTCATAATTGAAATCTTTGTCGATCTCAGAGGCCAGTTCCTTCTTGAGATCTTCGGGTAACAGATGGAGCAAAAGCTGTCGCGCGATACGTGCCGCTTCCAGCCCCACATCACGCTGCTTGTACTGGAACACCATGTTGTACTGGCCGACTTCGCCGGAACCGCGTGTGCGCCCGAAAGAAACATCTGAACCGGCTACATTTTGTAACTCCAGTGCTGCATGCTCCCAGACATGTGCCATCCAGGTACCTTCATCCTCACGCATGCGACGTATAAACCCGCCCGGTTCACCGTATGAACAACCATGATTATGCAGACCCGGCAACGCTTCGATCAGGCTGTCTACATAGACCTGGCCAAGTTTTGCTGTCGGCCACTCCTCCAGGATACCCAGATCAACATGATGACGGATAACCGGAAAATGTGCATACAGACTCGGGCCGACG
>CBDTVF010000176.1:0-6777 GCA_965363775.1 uncultured Gammaproteobacteria bacterium | reverse complement strand
TATGTTCACCGTGCGCCACCGTGCCAGGGAAGTTGTCCATCGGGTGAGGATATCCGTGGCTGGTTAAATATTGTGCGTGGTATTGAAAAACCACCAACCGGTACACCCTGGCAGGAATATGCATTCAGTCGTGTGACCGATGCCAATCCTTTCCCGGCCATTATGGGCAGAGTCTGCCCGGCGCCATGTGAAGACGGTTGTAACCGTAACGAGGTCGAAGATCACGTTGGCATCAATTCGGTTGAACAGTTTATTGGCGATTATGGCCTTGAGCACGAATTGAAACTGCACGCTGCCGGTAAAGATACCGGTAAAAGTGTTGCAATCATCGGTAGTGGTGTTGCCGGTCTTGCCTGTGCCTACCACCTACGCCGTATGGGACATGCCTGCACGGTTTTCGAAAGGCAGGAAAAGCTTGGCGGAATGATGCGTTATGGCATTCCCGGCTACCGGGTACCAGACGAGGTTCTCGATGGCGAGATTAAACGCATACTGGATCTTGGCGTTGAAGTCAGAAATAACACCAAGGTCGGTGTGGACATTTCCTTTGACGCCCTGCGCTCAGAATTTGACGCGGTTTTCATTGCGCTTGGCGCACAGTCAGGTATGGCCCTGCCCGTTCCGGGTGGCGATGCACCTAATGTGATCAGCGGTGTGGCCTTCCTGCAGGCATTTAATGATGGTCGTCTGCAGCATACCTCCGGCAAAGTGCTGGTTGTCGGCGGTGGCGATACCTCGATGGACGTTGCTGCAGTTGCCCGTCGTTTAGGTCATATCAAGCACAAACGTGAGCACGACAGACCTGAGAATATCATCATGGGTTACATGGCGCATGATGTGGCAGGAGTTGCCCAACGCCAGGGTGCGGATGTGACACTCATTTCACGCGAATCCGCTGAAATCATGCCGGCGACCAAGATGGAAGTCGAACATGTCACCCAGGAAGGCGTAAAGATCAGACCAGGATTGCTACCCGTTGAAGTCATTGTTGGTGAAGATGGCCGCGCTACCGGTGTGCGTGTCATTAAGACGGACTGGAGCGGTGGCCAGATGACCACTGTGGAAGGCTCTGAAACAGAACTCGAATGCGATCTGCTGGTTTCTGCAATCGGGCAACGTGGTGACCTTGCAGGTTTCGAAGAACTCGACAGTGGCCGGGGATTGATCGACGCCGATGGTTTTTATCGCGTCAAGGGACACCCTGACCTGTTTGTCGGCGGCGATATCATCAGACCACACCTGTTAACCACGGCCATTGGCCAGGGCTCAATTGCGGCTGAAGGTGTTGATAAATTCCTGTCAGGTAAAGATCCGGCCAAGCGGCCCAAAGTAGACGTGCATCACTTCCACCTGCTTGATAAATTAAGAGAAGCTGATCTAGAGCCGAGTACGTATTCACACATGCAGGACAGTGGCACCGACTCTTCAGACTTTGCAATTCATAACTATGAAGATCGTTCTTTTGTCGAAATCGTACCGTCAGATGAGTTGTTTCTTGCTCATTTCGGCTTTGAGGCACGGCACAAACGTCAGGAAAGCACCATTACAGCAGATTCTGTACTGGGCTCCTTTGGCGAACGTATCGAGGGTCTGACTGAGGAAGAAGCGAAACTGGAAGCAAACCGTTGTATGAGTTGCGGTATGTGTTTCGAATGTGACAACTGTGTCATTTTTTGTCCGCAGGATGCCATATTCAGGGTCAAGAAAACCGAATCTACCATGGGCCGTTACGTGGACACCGACTACACGAAATGTATCGGTTGTCATATTTGTGAAGACGTTTGCCCGTCAGGTTACATTCAGATGGGGATGGGAGAGTAAACCATGAACTTGCGCCGCGCCTTCATCGGGATGCTGGCGGTCGTGCTGGTTTTGATGACCAGCCTGGCGGTTGTCGCTCATGCGGCGGAAGAAGCTAATGCCAGCAGCGGAGTGCCTATGCCCGTGATCCCCATGGGTAATGGTGATAGCTGTGTTAAAGATACCGATTTCATGCGCCGGAACCACATGGATATGCTCAAACACCAGCGTGATGAAACGATGCTGAAAGGCGTACGCGTTGAGCAATACAGTCTTAAGGAGTGTATCAGCTGTCACGCGGTCAACGGACCGGATTCCACACCGGTTACAGTTGCCA
Organism: uncultured Gammaproteobacteria bacterium; assembly: GCA_965363775.1. GTDB lineage: Bacteria > Pseudomonadota > Gammaproteobacteria > Xanthomonadales > SZUA-36 > SZUA-36. The sequence goes on along the minus strand of CBDTVF010000176.1, from coordinate 4,640 downwards.
GCCCTCAGCACTTTTGTCGTTCGTGTCATGACTATGCGGCTGTCAGCATTGATTGTTTTCAATGCCATGCATCGCGTCCCGAGCCTGAGGCCCATCAGCTGGGCAGTACATTTCCAACCACAACAACCGTGCATGGATCTCAATAAGCATGAGCAGGAAAACAAAAACCAGGAATCTCACTGAAACACCCGGCTTTGATCCTGCACGTCGCAGTTTCCTGGGCGCGATGGCCACCGCTGCAGGTGTGACACTTGCTCCCGGTGTGGTTTTATACGGAATTACCAAATCATCCTCCGCAAAAGCACGAACACTTGATGCCGCTGCCTCCAGTGAAGTCCGCTGGGGCATGTTAATCGACCTTGGTCGCTGTGATGATGGCTGTGATGATTGTGTATCCGCCTGTGCAAAAGAAAACGGTTTGCGTGGTTTTGACCGACCGGAAACGGATGCGCAGTGGATCAGAAAAGTCGAGATCAGCAACCCGGAAACAGGTAACAGCAAATCCTTGCCGGTGATGTGTCAGCATTGTGAAGAACCGCCTTGTGTGGATGTCTGCCCAACCGGCGCATCATTCAAACGGGCCGACGGCATCGTCCTGGTCGACAAACATACCTGTATCGGTTGCCGTTATTGCATGATGGCCTGCCCTTACAAGGCCCGGTCGTTTGTACATGAGGTGCTTGAGGATCAAAAATCCCATGCACCCAGGGGCAAAGGCACGGTAGAAAGCTGTACTCTGTGTGTTCACCGCATTGATGCCGATCAGCAACCTGCCTGCGTAGAGGCCTGCTCTGACACAGGTGGTGGCGCTATGCTTTTCGGTGACCTGAACGACCCTGACAGCGAAATATCACAACGTGTTGCCAAATATGCATCACAACAAATTCGTGCAGACCTCGGACTCAACCCCGGGATCCGGTACAGAAACCTCTAACCGCAGCCAGCAACTGGAATGATGACGTGAAGACAATCACATACAGCGAAATCAAAGGTAACAGCACACAGTTTTACACGCTCGTTACACTGCTGGCGGTATTTGTTCTGGCAGCAACGGCCTGCGCCTATTACATGGAACATAATGGTCATGTTGTCACCGGAATGACCAATCAGATCGTCTGGGGTATGCCACATGTGTTTGCCATATTCCTGATTGTTGCCGCATCCGGCGCTCTGAATGTGGCCTCGATCGGCACGGTTTTCGGTAAATCGATATATAAACCCTTAGGGCGGCTTTCGGGACTGCTGGCCATCGCACTATTGGTGGGTGGGCTTGTAGTACTGGTACTTGACCTGGGTCGACCAGACCGTCTGATCGTCGCAATGACCCATTACAACTTCAAGTCGATATTCGCGTGGAACATTTTCCTCTATGTCGGCTTCATGGTCATTGTAGCCGCGTATCTGTGGGTACAGATGGAAAGACGGATGAATCGCTTTACAAAGACCGCTGGTATGGTGGCCTTTCTCTGGCGTCTGATACTGACGACTGGTACCGGTTCCATCTTTGGTTTTCTTGTATCCCGTGAAGCCTATGACTCGGCCATCATGGCACCCCTGTTTGTGGCAATGTCCTTCTCATTTGGACTCGCGGTTTATATCCTCGTCCTGCTTGCCACCTATCACGGAACCGGCAGGGAAATCGGAGATGTTGTTATCCGCAAACTCGGCCGGCTTTTAGGTATCTTCGTTGCAGCAGTACTGTACTTCACCGCGGTACAACACCTGGCCAACCTGTATGCATCTGAACACACCGCAGTGGAACGGTTTATTCTGATGGACGGTGGTATCTACACGTTGTTGTTCTGGCTTGGACAGGTCATCATCGGCGGTCTGTTGCCACTGACCCTTGTGTTCCGCAAATTCGGGGATTCACATGGTCTGAATCGCGCGGTGACCCTCGCCTCAATACTTGTGATTATCGGCGGTTTCGCCCAGGTTTACGTGATTGTCATTGGCGGTCAGGCCTTTCCTTTGAACCTCTTCCCAGGAATGGAAGTCTCCTCGAGTTTCAACGACGGTGCTATTTCCAGTTACGCACCGAGCCTTCCCGAGTTCGGACTGGGTTTGGGTGGTGTCGCCTTTGCTGGTTTGATTGTTTTATTCGGTATCAAATTACTGCGCTTCCTGCCGGTTTCCCTGGCAGGCTCAGCCGTCGATCCTCACCATCAGTTAGCTGCTAAAGAGTCATAGCATCCGCACCTTCAGGTGCTACGATAAGAAATGGCTCCCCTGTACATCGCTGCCGCACACAAGTCCTCAGGAAAAACATCTGTTTCGTTGGGCTTGACGGCGACTCTGGTTAAACGCGGCCATGCAGTACAGACATTTAAAAAAGGCCCCGACTATATCGATCCCCTGTGGCTGGCACGGGCCTCTGGAAGGCCCTGTTACAACCTCGATTTTTTCACCCAGACACACGAAGAAATCACCAACACTGTTTCCTGTTATCTGCATGAAACGAGTATTGGTCTGATTGAAGGTAATAAGGGCTTGTTCGACGGCGTCGATGTCGAGGGCTCAGACAGCAATGCCGCTCTCGCGACAATGCTTGGGTCGCCGGTGGTACTTGTAATCGATACCGGTGGAATCACCCGGGGTATTGCACCACTGATACGCGGTTACCTGGACTTTGATCCGACGGTTAATATCTGTGGCGTTATTCTCAATAAGGTGGGTGGCGCACGTCATGAGTCCAAGTTGCGCGCGGCCCTGGAACGCTATACCGATGCAGAAGTACTGGGTGCAATCGGACGTGACCGGGCTCTGGAAATACCCGAGCGACACCTTGGCCTGGTACCTGCAAACGAAGCCAGCGGACCCACGGCGGCCGATACCATGATTGCACGTCTGGGTGATGCCGTATCAAAGGGTGTAAACCTCGATCGCATCATCGAAATTGCAACTGCAGACAGATTGCAAACGAGTGTAGAAGCAACGCTGTCCCGGTCAAAATTTCCTTCTGGAATGATCAAACCCGATATAAAAATTGCCATTGCTCGTGATGCTGCTTTCGGCTTTTACTACCCGGACGATCTGGAAGCGTTTGAACGGGCGGGTGCTGAACTCATACCCTTTAACACGCTCAATGACGCACATCTGCCCAAGGTAGATGGCTTGTTCATCGGTGGAGGTTTTCCTGAAACTCATTTGCAGGCCCTGACTGCCAATCAAAGCCTGCGTGAAGACATCCGGCGGCTACTTACGGCAGGAATGCCCGCCTATGCTGAATGTGGTGGCCTGATGTACCTGTCACGTCGCATTCAATGGCATGATCAGCATGGCGAAATGGTTGGCATAGTGCCAGCAGACGTAGTGGTGAGCCGGCGCCCGCAAGGCAAGGGTTACATGCTGGTTGAAGAGTCAGGCAGAAGTCTATGGCCTCAACCGGCCCAACCAGACAAGAACGGTACACCCGTGCACGAGTTTCATTACGCACGCCTGGAGAACCTCGGTGAAAACCCGGTCTTTGCTCATCGCGTCCTGCGTGGTACGGGTATCAACGGTGTCCACGACGGCCTGGTCGTGAATCACCTGCTGGCAGGTTTTGCACACCATCGCAATACGATTGCGAACCCGTGGGTTGAACGGTTTGTTACGTACGTCCGGAAAATCAAATTAGGAAATAGCTGATTCACTCAGTCACCGCTACATGGTTTTAAGCCTGCAGGGCTTGTAAGAACCAATTTAAACCAAATATCAGTAAACAACACATCGGGAACATATTCCGGTTCATTTTGGCAATCCGGCAACCTATTAAGGCGACCAGACATTGAATAACACACCTGCGCACACAGAAACTGATCCAATCGAAGCAGAAGCGCTTCGCTTGCTGCGTTCATTGCTACACGTTGAGTGTAGTGCCGGACGCAAATGGAATATTGAAACCTGTCGCGAAATTGCGCCGCTGACGCTTGAAATAAACCGACTCAAAAAGGAGAAGAACGCTGTCATTCTTGCCCACTCCTATGTCGAACCTGAAGTGGTTTACGGGGTCGGTGATTTCAAGGGTGATTCCTACTACCTTGCCGACCAGGCAAGAAAGGCAAATGCAGACATTATCGTATTCGCAGGTGTCGTGTTCATGGCGGAGACTGCCAAAATCCTGTCACCCGATGCGTTGGTTGTCGTGCCTGATCGTGATTCAGGTTGCAGTCTTGCAGATTCGATCAACGGCGAGGATGTCCGCAATATGAAAGCCCTGTATCCGGATGCAGTGGTTGTCTGCTACATCAACTGCAGCGCGGAAGTCAAAGCTGAATCTGACGTCTGTGTGACCTCCAGCAACGTCTACAACATCATCGCCAACCTGCCGGAAAAACGCATCCTGTTCGTACCCGACCGATTAATGGCCGACAATATTCGCAAGGAAATGGCAAATCGTGGGGTGGACAAGGAAATCATCTCGTCCGACGGAACCTGTATTGTTCACGAGGAGTTCACAACCGAACAAATCAATGAGGCACGTAAGACCTTTCCGGGTTTGAAAATTGTCGCCCATCCGGAATGTACCCAGGAAGTTGCGGATGCGGTCGATTTTCTTGGCAGTACTGGCGAGATGATGAAATATGTCAAAACGACAGATGCCCCTTACTACCTGATGCTGACCGAGTGTGGACTGGTCAGTCGACTGGCGGTCGAAG
>CBDTVF010000175.1:0-6781 GCA_965363775.1 uncultured Gammaproteobacteria bacterium | reverse complement strand
ATTAATTGGTAGAGGGAAGCATGGCCTGTATGCGCTTTACTCTCTCCAAAAGTCCAGACCAGTCGCTTACTAAATCTTCAGCTGTTTCCCATTGAATTACGACAATTCATGGCCAATTTTTCAGTAGTTCACGGGCACGGTCGTAACCTGCCCGCACGATGTGGTCAAACGATTTGACATCCGTCATGCCAAAACGCCTGACCTGCGGGTCGATCAGCAAATCTGCCATGGCACCATTTCTTTGGACCTGCTCCTGGGTGCCTGCCTCAGTTGATTTCAATATGATCGAAGCCAAACCCGGTATCCGGTAGCGACGTGAAAATGGTAACCAGCGGCCACGTAAAACTGCCCAGGGTGAGGGCGTTTCCTCGTAATCAACCTTACTGGGTATGGGCACGGAAAAATCTATGGCGATAATCCGGCCAACCGGTTTTTGCTGCATGATGTCTACCGGTAAATTGTTAAGTACAGCACCGTCGACTGCCAATTCACCATCCACTACTGCCGGGGGTAAAATACCCGGCATTGCTGCACTGGCGCGTATCGCTTTGACCATTGATCCTTCTTCATGAATGTTCTCAATGCCCCTTCCAAGATTGGTCGAGACACAGAAATAGGGCAGCGCGAGGTCTTCGATCTGGTAATCAAGATATTGATACAGCAGACGCTTCATTCGATTCCCGCGCAATAGTGAAATTACAGGAAAGGTAAAATCTCCAAAAGGCTTGCCTATTTTGAAAGACAAACGGGAGTTTTCTATGGCTTGATACGGGTCCAGTCCGGCTGCGACCCCGCCCGCGATGATAGAACCCAGACTGGTTCCTCCGACCCAGTCGATATCGATACCGGCTTCGACCAGCGCCTTGAATACACCAAGCGCCGCCAGCCCCCTGGCTGCACCACCACCAATGACCAGGCCAGTCGCGTTACCGGTGACCACGCGGACAGCACGTTGCACATCCTGCTTACGTCCTTTTTCCATGTGAAGGTGAAAATTCAGTTGCCTGCCTTCCAGCCAGCGACGGGTATTGCTGATGTTTAAGCGATCATTTTGCAGAAGGATCAGCGCTTTGCGACCTGCTGAAGCAATACTGGCAGTGTTTTCTTCGGGTTCCCACAAAACCGCTGTTGGATCATCCTTGGAATCTGCGACCATCAGCACGATATCTGACTGTCTTATTGCGAATCGTGTCCACGGGCTATCTCCGGGCGAGCAGCGATAGAGCACAAAATCGTTCTCATCTTCCTGATCGGACAACCAGTGCCTCAAGCCATCAGGTAACTTCGCGTTGTGGGCAAGTTGCTTAACAGGCGCATTCAGTTCAGCCAGCCTGCCCGGCGAAACCACCAGCACGGAAGCGTTAGTGGAAAGTTCTTTGCTGAACTCGTCACAGTAGTCAGAAACAGTCTCGTTTTTAGTCAGTGGCAGCAAGGTAATGGTTTTCATTGACCTCGAGAAAGGTGCGGAGGTATGAGACTGCAGCAAATTGCTCACGTTGGTGGTCAGTTTCATAAGCAGAGCAGGGTGTTGCTCTGCCAGGCTCTGGAAACCGCTACGGTCAATACGTATCAGCAGGCTGTCACGAATGGCCTGGATGCCGGCCATTCGGGGTTTATCACTGATCAGGCCAACCTCACCCACGCTATCGCCCGGTACGACCTCACCAAGAAGATGTGGTTTGCGCTCCGGATCCGGGCTGTCGACGCCGGCCCAGACCTGCATGCGACCGCGCACAAGGAAGTAGAGTGAGTCGCCGGCATCACCCTCCTTAAACAGCCATTCACCGCCTTTTAACAACCGGGTTTCAAGTTGGTCCAGGAGACGTGGGTGAATTTCCTGGTCAAAGTAACTTTCTACGATTCCACGTATTTTCTGATCGGAAGAGTTCATCTGGATGGTTTTCCTATTGCTCCTTTGCTCAAGCCTTCCATGGTTTCCAAAATAACACCAATGGACTGCAGGAATTCGGCGAATCGCTCCTCGTCACCATCATCAAACGGTTGACCGTCGCGGCGGTTTAGTAACTGGGCAACCGCAAATACGTCACCTGCCTGGTTTTTGACCGGCAGGCTGAGGATAGATCGTGTGCGGTAACCTGTCTGCTTATCTACATTGCGGTTGAACCGGTCATCGTCGTAGGCATCGTCAATGCGAATGGTTTCACCACTTTGGGCAGCAGCACCTGCAATACCGCTGCCGATTGGAATACGGACCTCACCCATTTCATCGATGTTTTCAGCGACCCGCAGGACCAATGAATCATCCTCAACGATAAACAGGGAGGCCTTGTCGGCATTCAGCAACTGGCCAAGTTTGCGTGTGAAGGCAAACAACCCCTGTCTGAGCATGCTTTTGAAAGCGACATCATTTGCCAGCGCCGTGGCTTCCATGAATCGTTGAGAATCATCGGTGATTTCCCCGAGTATGTCCCTGAAACCCTGCTCATCGAGATCATCGACAATCTCGTGCATCGGTTGTTTACTGCGACTATCAGCCAGGGTTTGCATCATGCGCCGGTTATCGGTGATCACTGCATCGGTAAAGGTGGATAATTTGCCATCCTCGAGGTGCACAATGCGGTCCGCAATGTCGAGGATACGATTGTCGTGAGTGACCAGCAAAATGGTTGTGCCTTTTTCTTTGGCCAACGACTTCATACGTTCCACAACATCACGGCCCGACTTTTTATCCAGTGATGCTGTTGGCTCGTCTGCCAGCAACATATTGGGCTCGGAGACCAGTGCCCTGGCGATGGCCACGCGCTGACGCTGACCGCCTGATAGTTGTCCCGGTTTGTAGTTTATGCGGTCACCCAGACCCACCGCTTCCAGCATTTCCTTTGAGCGGTGACGCAATTCCGAACGACTGAAACGACCGGTCACGCGCAGGCCAAGTTCTACATTTTGCAGAGCGGTCAGCGCGCCCAGCAGGTTGTGTTGCTGAAAGATGAAACCAATCTGTTTTCGCACTTTTTCCAGTACCCGGGGTTTGGCACCGCAGAGTTCCTCGCCCAGTACCTGGATACTGCCCTCTTGTGCTGAGCGTAGTGCACCGAGCAGGGTTAGCATGGTGGTTTTGCCGGAACCCGATGGCCCTGTAACGATCACGATCTCGCCTTTTGGGATCTCGGTGGTGATGTCAAACAAAACCTGTTTTTGTAAAGCGCCCTTGCCAAAAGAATGGCTCAGACCACTGACCTGAATGGGGGAACGAATAGTCATCAGAAGACGTCCGCCGGATCAAGACGCCGTACCTTACGCAAGGCAAGCAGGGCGGATATGGCACACATGGACAGCGTCATGATCAAAACTGTTATCGCACGGTCCTGGGTGATGTAAAGTGGCAGGTTGGTGGCAGCGGCCGCTTTGCCATACAACCAGTGGACTGCAACGACACCCGGTATGTAGCCGAGAATCCCCAGTATGACGGCCTGCTGGATGACGATGCCGGAGATGAACCGGTTTGGATACCCCATGGCACGCAGGGTCGCGTACTCATTCAAGTGTTCGGATACATCGGCGAAAAGAATCTGGTAGACGATGATGGCGCCCACCACAAAACCCATGATGGCTCCGAAGGCGAAAATGTAGCCGATAGGTGTGGCTGAATTCCAGTAATTGGTCTCACGCTGAACGAAGTCTGCCTTGGTCATCACCAGCACGTCCTTGGGCAGGTACTCCCTCAGCCGGTCTCTTACGGCGTTGTGATCTGCCCCTTCACGCAGACGGATCAGTCCAAGTTGAATCTGGTTTCTGGGACGGTCCGGAAATAAGCGCAACCAGTTATCCGTGCTGGTCATGAAGGAGCCGTCGATACCAAAGGATGTACCCATTTGGTAGAGACCGGCTACCTTGATTTGACGGTCATTGATTTCCGTAACAATTTCATCCCCGGCTTCAAAGGACTCGGCTACCGGACCGAATTCCGGCCGGGAAAGTGCATCGAAAAGGATTACGTCCTGTTGCCGGAGTAAATTATGATTTTCATCGAACCCCCCGGTGCTGATCAGGTCATCCGACGGGTTAAAGCCAATGGCACTGAGACTTCGCCGCTCATTGGTCCAGGGGTTTTTCCATGTTGCAGGGAAAATATAAACAGGGGAGACGTCGGCAACGGCCTCATCACCCAGCGACTGGTAAAGACGTCTGATCGAAAACGGTTGGGGGCGCACGATGAATACGCTGTTCTTGCTGAACAGTGCGATGTCATAGTTAAGACGTTCGTGAAAACGCACGGCGCTTTCGAACAATGCTGAACGGAAACCCAACTGCATCATGATTAAAAGAACTGCGAAACTGATACCCAACAGCGCCACAACCAGGCGTAATGGCTTATGACGCAGTTGTAACCAGCCGATAGGTGTGCGCATCAGGATACAGGAACCAGTTTATCCATCGATAATCACCTCGACCTGGAGATTGGTAAGACCTTCTGCAGATTTATTGTCATCAAGACGGATTTCGACTTCGATGATGCGGGCGTCCTTGCGTGCAGCAGGATCGGTTCCGGTCACATCATTTTTCTGTACCTTGCCACGAATCCGTTCGACCGTTCCAGTCATTGCCTCGGAAAGTGCTTCACTGCTGATACGTGCCTTCTGGCCAACTTTGACATTGATGATATCCGTTTCGTAAACCTCCGCAATAGCAAACATATGGTCGGTGCGCCCCAGGTCGAGCACGCTGTTGGCACCTGCCATTTCGCCAGGTCTCGTGTGAATTTCCAGTACGCGGCCAGCCACTGGCGCACGTACCATACTGCGTTCAATTTCAAGTTCATTGATGGCTAAATGGGCACGGACCACATCGATGCTGGCAGCGGCAACGCGGGCATTGGCATTTGCGGTAGCGCAGGATGCAGCAGCTGCCTGGGCTGTGCCTTGCGCCAATTCGGTTTCTTCCACGGATGTGAGTTCCCGTTCCAACAAGCTGGTGCGGCGTGTCGCCTCGCTATCGGCGACACCGGCCAATGTACAGGCCTCATCGGCTTGACTTTCCGCTGCCTCTGCGGCCAGCGTGGCCAGCCTCAATTCGGCCTCCGTCTTGAGCGCATTCGCGCGTATCATTTCCGTGCTGTCAGTGGTAGCCAGGAGTTGACCTGCTTCCACCCAGTCGCCCTCTTCTACCAGTAGTTCCGCGATGACGGAACCGGAAATTGCGTAGGACGAGGAGCTTACGCCAATATGTAGCAGACCGTGTTCAGGTTCCAGACGGCCCAGTGCTGAAACTGCCTGTGCGTGGGCTTGTTGGGCGATGAATAATGCGGGTAGCAGCAGTAGTAAATTCCACCGGAAGCCTGCTTTGAGAAGGGATTGCCTATTGAGTTGCATGGTTAATTTCCTATTGGACCGTGGATCTTGCCCAGCAGTTGTGAGGATTGATATATGAGTAATTGTTATGTCCCTTCAAATGGTGTTGGTTTTTATTCTTATTCGTATTAAATTTAGCACAAAGTGTCGAAGCTTGTACGTGGTCAGCTATAATTTCGTTACCACGTGCTCCATGAGCGCATCAAATATCGGAAAATAATGACGCTATGAATGACGGATTATCCGAACACGCAGCGATCCTCGTGGTCCATTAGCACAGTGGCAAGACAAATTGTTAGCTTCTATTGAGCATACTTCATTTGCTCATGCTCCCGGTGGCAAATATCAATACTCCAACATCGGTTATGGCATTTTAGGTTACATGTTATCGAGAGTTACTGGCACGCCTTTTATTACTATGATGGAAGAAGAGTTATTTAAAAGTACGGGCATGAGCGATAGCTTTATCACGATACCTAACGCCAAGGAAGAGGGTATAAGGTGCCTAATGGTGTTGTTTTTACCACGCCTGAGGATATGGCCTATTTTGCCAATACGCTGATGAAAACATCGTCTTTTTTAAAAGATGTCAGCAAAAACAACATGGTAGCTATTCATACACCGGCATCTACCGCAGCAGATGTTGGTTATCATTATGGCTTAGGTTTTAAGCGTTTAACCACTAAAGATTATGACGTGATTATTGGGCATGGCGGTGGTGTCGCGGGTTATCATGCGGCACTCTATTTGTGATGTATCGTGAATGACTTCTGCACGCCAGAGCGTTCACCCGGGTTGTGATTCCGGATCTATCTCTTGGTGTTTGTGTTCAGGCAGATAATGTTCCACCCACACTGCTTCATTTTCGATTCGTATGCTTTTTTGAGTTCCAGTCGCCTTTTCAACAGGTTCAGAAATTCGGGGTTTGTGTTGGCCAGGTCAGCCATGATCTCTTTTTGACGCAATGATTTTCTACGCATTTCAGCCATGTTTATAGCGGCCAATCCATTTTCTCTCCATTCCGTGTATGCATCTGATGTCGCTTCCGTTATGAAACGTGGTCTACACACCTTGTACTTAATCTGGCTGCCGATTCTCGCTTCATTCGCACACACCATGTCGTATTCATTATCATTGTTCAGTTCGTTGAAAGTGTCGTAGACGAGGTCTTGGGTGTCAAACATCTCTCGACGGATGGTAAGAATGGAATGTTGACCGATTACGATCACTTCTTCAATCAGGGGCAGACCATATGGGCCCGGGGACGAAACACCCGACACCCTGGCTCCGGTTTCCTCCTTGATCTCCGGGTTGTCTTGCTTGGCCTGGGCGTAAAATGGTGAAATCGTCATCAGAAGAACAATGAAAATTGCTATGTTGTGTAAGCGATATCTGTAAACACTCATTAGCCTATATCAATCTCCATCCCCCCTAAGCAAAGAGGGGCGCAACGGACGGTTTCCAGCCTTATT
>CBDTVF010000174.1:0-6822 GCA_965363775.1 uncultured Gammaproteobacteria bacterium | reverse complement strand
GGATACTTAGCAACTGGGCGTAACACTTGGTTCGTGCGCGATTGCTGGCAGTAATCGGCTCTATTGTCTTATCGGCTTGTAGTCCAGCAATCGACGAGGCTTACACGCAGCGTTACCAAGATGCCATTGTGATTAATTCACTTTCATTTTTAGCGCACTTTTAGCGTACTTCATAAAATTTGACAATCGCATAAAAGGTACTCTTCATTTACCTTTAATCCAAAGTAGTCTTCTTCGAACTCGACGTTAGTATTGGCTCCGGGATCAACACTGTTAACCACCTTGAGAACAAACTGGTCGATTGATCCGCTATAAGCCGCCATCGCGTTCAACACATCTTCATACCAACAGAAACCCAAATGGACAAAACCCTGATTTAATCTTGAACATCCACCCGATGCCTGTCAAACGCAACGGCCACTAACTTGTATACAGTGCGTTATAACCTATAAGCACAACGCATCATTTACAAAATGCATGATTGTTAAACCGGTTTTACTCCTGCGCGCCCCCTTTCAGGTAGATATCCAGGAACTTGACGTAGGCATCTGAAGCGGTGATTCGATTATCACGTTTTCTGAAACCATGACCCTCATCGGGGAATACCAGGTACTCGACCGGTACTTCGTTGGCCTGTACCGCCGCAACCAGTTCGTCGCTTTCAACCTGTAGCACACGTGGGTCATTGGCACCCTGTACGACTAACAGGGGTCTGACGATATTTTTGGCATGAAACAGCGGTGAGATACGGTGGTGACGTTCGGCATCGGTCGCCGGATCACCCATTTCGTCATACAGGGCTTCCTTGAACGATTCCCACCAGGGTGGAATATTGGCAAGGGTTCTTTCCCAGTTGGTCACGCCAAAAATGTCGATACCCACTTCAAAGGCTTCAGGCTCAAAGGCCAGCGCTGCCGCCACCATGTAACCTCCGTAAGAGCCACCGATGATACCGACACGGCTACCATCTACCCAGTCCAGTGATTCGAGATAGGTCCGGCCATAAACGATATCCTGCAGGTCTTCTTCACCGTGACGCTTGTCATCCAGGTGATTAAAGGTCTTGCCATAGCCGGAAGAGCCACGGTTATTGGCACCCAACACGGCATACCCATGATTGACCAGGTGTTGCACCATTGCCCGGTAACCGGTACGTGTCTGACCACCGGGACCACCGTGTACCAACACCAATGCCGGAACAGGATTTTCTGCGTTGGCAGCGTGTGGCTTGTACAAAACAGAGGGAATTTCCAGACCATCAAAACTCTTGTAACGAACCACCTCGCTGGTGACCAGGTGGCTTTGATCAATGGCCGGGTTCAAGGCTTCGGTCAGTTGATGTGTGTGCTGGTCAGCCAGATCGATAATATGAATATTTGATGGTGAATTATCAGCATTCACGATCAGGGCGATATGTGACTCATCGGCTGAAAAACGCACATTACGCAAATCACCCGGTGGCAGCGCAGGCAGTTCGACCTCTTTAGCGGAGTTGGTATCGACCAGCGTGACTTCGGTCCTGGCGTCGGCATTGACGCCGGTCACCCGGTAACGCCCTGAAGGTGAAAAAGTCACATAGCTGACATCCCAGGGGGCTTCAACCAGTACTGCACTTTCACCAGACTGCAGATCATACTTCCAGGCCTGCATAAACTCGCCATGCTCGTTGGTTGCGTACACCAGGCTGTTGTTATCCCGGGTAAACTCGTAAGTTCCATGTTGGATATTACCCATGTGTCCTGTGATCAACACCGGTTCCTGCTTATCACTGTGAAGGTCTACAACAAAGATATCCGAGTCAGCACTGGTACGTGGTTTATCAAGGGCCAACCAACGCCCGTCATCACTGATCGCACTGATCTGGAAACCGGCGTTTTCAAACACCATTTCACGGCTATAGTCAGACGCCAAATAGCGATAAACATCGAAATTCTGCTGGTCACGCTCGGTTGATACCAGGTAAAAACTCTCACCATCTTTAGCCCAGGCGAGAAACCGGGCTTTAAGCGAGTCACCCGGCGTCAAATCAGCACTGCTACCATCCGCTTCGCGAACAAAAACATGATTCAGTTCATTGCCACCGCCATCATAGGTGTACAAAATGCGGTGGCCCTTCGGAAACCAGCTGACGGCGAAAACCGCATTGTCGGTTGAGTTCGTCAATTGTTCCGGGGTGTTGCCATCCAGTGGCAAGGAGTAAACATTAAATACACCGCTGGCATCGGAAGACATCAAGACGGCGTTGCCATCCGCAGAAAATGCATATCCGGCCGAATCGGTCAGGCCATAACTGGTGGTTTCAAAAAACACCTGTGCGCTGTATTTCGGTATTTCCACGACAGTGGGGGGTTGAACAGGCTCCGGTGCAGTGACCGTTTTTGGCTGCTCACACGCAGCAAGACCGAAAAAAATGACAAACAGTAGCACTGGAAGGCTTAAAGCTTTCATGGTGTGTCCCCTTATCAGGTGGATTAGTGTTTGAGTGTAAATTTGGTGGCGACATCACCATAATAGAATGACTGACCGGAAGAGGCGACAATGTACAGACGATGGTACTCAGGATCAGGGTTTGCGATATTCAGCGACCAGTTCAGATTGTCGTTATCCATCCGCTGCATTTGCTCAGGCTGGCCCTGTTCAGAATCACTTGCGCCCACGGCAATCATGACACCGTCGAGCGGAAACTCAGATTTCAGCTGCAATAAGAGTCGACCGTCATCGGGCCTTTCGTAACTGAGGTCCAGCTCAAATGCGCTATTTTTCAGACCACAGTTACCACTGCTGCGACGGCAGTTCGGTTTTTCAACCAACAGATAACTCTGCCCGGCTTCAGCCGCGTGTGGTTTCTCACCGACGAAGTGATCGACCGCATAATAGCTGAGCAAACCCAGTATTGGCGCCGTCAATGTGGCGATGAGAAGATGTTTATTTTTTAAGAAACTCAAATCCTTACCCCTTCGTACGAAGTTACGGCGAACAGAAAACGCCGGGTAAGGATACTTGGTTCGAGGCCTTATGACATCAGCGGTGAGTCAACTGAGGTTGGTTCTCACCACTTTGATTCCGTTATCGTTTGGATCATTGCTGACCTTGAAATTAAGTGACATCATCAACTCGAGCATTCTGTAATTGTTCGCCAGAACCTGGCCCTCCATCACTTCGAGGCTTCTGTTGCGCGCAATTTCAATCAGCTTTTGCATCAGCAACCGGGCGATACCCTTGCCCTGCCACTTGTCTGATACAACGATAGCGAACTCGCAGGTTTTCTTGTCAGGATTGGTCAAATACCGCGCAACACCAATTTCTTCTTCACCATCCACACCTGGGTTTATCGCGACAAGCGCCATCTCGTTGTGATAGTCGATCTGGGTGAAGCGAACCAACATTTCCAGGCTCAGTTCGTGGATTGAATTCATGAACCGGAAGTACCTGGATTCGGGTGACAAACCACGTATAAATGCCTGTTCGATTTCGGCATCTTCAGGACGGATCGGTCTGATGATGATATCCGTGCCATCATTCAACTGCTCTTCGGTGATCAGGTGAATAGGATAAGGATGAATCGCCAGGTGGTTGTACGGGTCGGTCGATGGTTTTGGATAATCGACGCTGAAACGTGCATCCACGGCTACGGCACCATTTTCATCGATCATTAAAGGATTAATGTCCATTTCCCGAATCCAGGGCAATTCACATGCCATATTGGAAACACAGACGAGAATATCGATCAATGCCTCCATATCGACTGCAGGCATATTGCGGAAGTTGCCCAACATTTTTGCCGCTTTCGTGCGCCCAATAAGATCCTGGGCCAATCGCCGGTTAAGTGGCGGCAAGGCGAGGGCCGAATCACCCATCACTTCCACCATGGTGCCACCGCTACCAAAGCTAATAACAGGGCCGAAGACTGGATCTCGCACTATTCCAATCATCAATTCCCGGCCATTCGAACTGCGGTACATTTTTGCAATGGTAATGCCATCTATCTTTGCGCCCGGCCTGTTTTTTGAGACCTGCTCTATAAGGTCCTTGTATGCGCCCCTTACTTCATGGGCAGAGTTGACGTTCAGCCTCACGCCACCCGCATCGGATTTATGGGAAATATCCGTTGACAGCACTTTCATGGCGATTGGATAACCAATTTTCTCCGCGTTAACAAGAGCACCATTGGCGGTGTGGGCAACACCGTTTTCTGAAGCAGGAATCTTAAATGCGCTCAATATGGCCATCGATTCCGGCTCAGTAAGAACCTTACGCCGCTCTCTTAAAACGCCTTCAATAATGAGACGGGCACCTTGTCGGTCAGCGGTTTCCTGGCTACCGGTCAGCCTCGCAGGTGTTTGCAGCAATAAACGCTGGTTCCTCATGTAAGTTCCGATAAACGAGAAGGCATCGACCGCATCTTCAAGCATGTTGAAATCAGGGATACCGCCTTCTTTGAGAACTTGCCTGGCTTCTTCAACCTGTGTGCCACCCATCCAGCTGGTCAAAATGGGCTTTTTGCTATTGGCCGCTGCCTTGATAAGTTCTTCAGCCACAAGAGTCGGCGCTGTCATCGCCTGTGGGGTAAGAATGACGATGGCACCGTCCACGCCTGGATCATCAAGACAGATTTCAATCGCTTCACTGTAACGCTCAGGAGGTGCATCACCGATGATGTCCACCGGGTTGCCATGGGACCAGACGCTGGGCAAAGCCTCATTTAGTCTGGTGATCGTTTCCTCACTCAGTTTACTCAATTCGATGCCGCGGTCTGTCGCGCGATCGGCGGCCATCACACCCGGACCACCACCATTGGTAATGATCACCAGGTTGTCAGATGCAACCCGGTTATGTGAAGAGGACAATACCTTGGCAGCAGCAAAAAGCTGGGAAACACTTTCCACCCGCAATACACCAGAACGTGAAAGAGCGGCAGAAAAAGTTTCATCACTACCCACCAATGCGCCTGTATGCGACATGGATGCCTCAGCACCCGCCGCATGGCGGCCTACTTTCAACGCAATCACCGGCTTGATACGTGCAGCGGCACGCAGACTGCTCATAAATCTGCGTGAATCTGATATACCTTCGATATAAAGCAGAATACTCTTGGTCAGAGGATCCGAGACCAGGTAATCGAGATAGTCACCAAAATCGAGATCCGCACCGATGCCGGTAGAAACAACGGCCGAGAAACCGATGTCATTCATTTCGGCCCAGTCGAGGATGGCGGTGCAGATAGCGCCGGATTGTGAAACCAGTGCCACGTTGCCGGGCTTGGCAACGTTATGACCAAAGGTGATGTTGAGATTCTTATCCGGACGCATCAGGCCAAGACAGTTGGGACCCATCAGACGTATACCATGGCGCTCAACCAACTGGGTGATCTTCGCCTCCAGCCTCTTGCCTTCTTCACCAATCTCACGGAAACCAGCGGACAATATCAACATCATCTTGATGCCGTGCTCACCGCAGGCTTCGACGATAGCTGGAATGGTGGCAGCGGGTGTTGCCACTACCGCCAGCTCGATCGATTCACCGACCGCTTCAAGGGAGGGAAATGCCTTCTCACCCTGAACGGTTTCATGCTTCGGGTTGATTGGAAAAACCTGGCCTTCAAAGCCTGAATTCAGCAGATTTTTAAATACCACGCCGCCGACAGAGTTCTCCCTGTCACTTGCTCCAAATAGCGCAATTTTCTCTGGTGTGAATAACGATGTTAAATAGTGTGTGTCCATTGTTGTAAACTAACCTGATTTTCCGAATTCGTAACGTGCAATTATACTAGACTTAACTGCACTTAAGTGAGGGTATCACCATTGAGAACCGCGTATATTAGCCATCAAATTTGTCATGAACATGACACAGGTCAAGGACATCCGGAATGTGCATCCCGGCTGTCTGCAATTGAGGATAAATTGTTGCTTTCGGGCGTTTCAGACTTCCTCAGAAACTACGACGCACCGGAGGTCACACAGGCACAGCTGTTAAGAGCGCACACTCAGGCGCACCTGTCCAACATGGAGAGGATGATGCCGAAGCAGGGGTACGCCCGTCTCGATCCTGATACCGTGGTCAGCCCGGAAACAATGAAGGCAGCCTTGCGGGCAGCAGGCTCAACAGTGCTGGCCGTTGATTTGTTAATGAGTGGCGAAATGAACAACGCTTTCTGCTGCGTCAGACCACCCGGGCATCATGCAGAAAGCGATCGTGCCCTGGGTTTTTGTGTTTTTAATAATATCGCTGTCGGTGTTACCCACGCCCTCGAAGAACATGGTTTAAAGAAGGTAGCCGTGGTGGATTTCGATGTTCACCAGGGCAATGGTACAGAGGACATCCTGATTGGTGATGACCGGGTGCTTTATTGCTCAATTTTCCAACACCCGTTTTTCCCCTATACAAAATTGCCGGAAAACAGCGATCAGGTTATATCGATCCCGTTGGACGCCACGGCAAGGAGTGAGGAATTTCGAGCTGCGGTGACGGACCACTGGCTACCGGCACTGGAAAAATTCCAACCGGAGATGATCTTCATTTCAGCGGGTTTTGATGCGCACCGGGATGACGATATGTCCTATGTGAGCCTGAACGATGCAGATTTCCGCTGGGTCACTGAACAAATAGTCCGTATCGCTGGAGATTTTGCTTCGGATCGAATCGTTTCCACCCTGGAAGGCGGTTACGAACCACAAAGTCTGGCCAGGTGCGTAGAAACCCATTTACGCGTCCTGATGGATTTGCACTAACCTGCCCGTAGGGTGGGTAACTTGTTACCCACGGGGATTTTATTGTCGATCGGGTCGGGGTAACGAAATTGCGTTCGTTACCCCTCCCACACCA